>NZ_JBHVRO010000001.1:293524-306011 GCF_042885655.1 Psychrobacillus sp. NPDC058041 | reverse complement strand
GGTTCATAAGCAAGTGCAATAACACCAAAAGTAGCAAAAGAAACAGATGCAGTTCCAGACACTAGACCTAGTGGAACATATCTTCACGTGTCACCCATAAAAACTTTTGCAGGGTTTTTATTGAATAACAAAAATCCTAAAAGTGCACCTGAAACACTAAAAGCAAAAATTGCAATATCTGTTTGTTCATAAGCAAGTGCAATAACACCAAAAGTAGCAAAAGAAACAGATGCAGTTCCAGACACTAGACCATCTAATCCATCCGATAAATTTACTGCATTTGAAAATCCAACCAACCAAAATATAAGAAAAGCTACATAAAATTGGCCAAGTGATATTACTATTTTTGTAAAAGGAATGGCAAGCGTTGTATCAAATGGTCCGAGCTTTAACAAAAAATAAGCAATTACAGAAATAATAATTTGGCCAATCAATTTTTGTTTAGAATTTAAACCTAAATTTCTCTTTAATACAACTTTAATGAAATCATCTAAAAATCCGATTAGTCCAAAGCCTACTAAAATAATAAGTAGTACAATCGTTTGTGTCGTTAACTTATCGAAGAAAAATGATATCGCTAAGGTTGATATAATAATAGATAGTAAAAATATGAGTCCGCCCATTGTTGGCGTTCCAGCTTTTTTTTGATGAGATTCTGGCCCTTCCTCTCTTATACTTTGACCAAATTTCATTCTTCTTAAATACGGAATAACAATTGGTGCAAGAATAACAGACAATAAAAAGCTTAAAATAATTGTAATAATAGTTGTAGATAATGTCATAAAAAATCTCCTTAATTGCAATCAACTATCGATAAATGAACTATAGTTAATTATTTTGTGTAGACATGTATTTTCCCATCAATTGGAATCAAACTATTTTCTTTTGGTAATTGAGAAAGTATTTCATCTCCGTCACCATGCCAAACAATTTGAAATGAGTACATGTACTCGGTTATTTCTTTTTTCTTCGTTCCTACTAAGTTTGGTACACGAACTTGTTGGATATCCCCCCAACGATATTCTTTTTCTAGTTGAGTTCCACCACCAGTTACATCTAATGAATCTTCAATTATTTGCCCAACAATAGGGGCTGCTATAACTCCTCCAAATTGAGAACTATGTTTAGGATTATCAATCGCTACATATACGATTAACTCTGGATCATCTGCTGGAGCAAAACCGATAAAGGAAACAATATACTCTCCGTCCATATATCTCCCGTTTTGCACTTTTTGTGCAGTTCCAGTTTTACCACCTATGCGCAACTGGTCTCTATAAGCATTCCGACCTGATCCTTCCGCAACTACATGTTCGAGTGCATCTCGAACCTTTGCTGACGTTTCTTCACTAATTACTTGATGCTTTAGTTCAGGTTCAGAACTTGATAAAACTTCATTTGTTTCACCATCTAAAATGTTTTTAACAATAAATGGTTTATATAAATAACCTCCATTTACCGCAGCTGCAACCGCCTGCACTTGCTGGATCGGTGTAACAGAAATACCTTGACCAAATGATGTAGTAGCATGTTCAACTGGACCGTATCTTTCTTTACTAAATAAAATACCCGTTGATTCTCCAGCCATACCCGATCCTGTCGACTGACCGAATCCAAATTTACGTATGTAATCCTGAAGCTTTTCTGGACCTACTCTTCTTCCTAATTCTATAAATCCTGGATTACATGAATTTTCTACAACTTCTAAAAATGTTTGATCACCATGACCTTCTCTTTTCCAACAACGAAGGCGTGCCCCTTCTACCATCGTGTATCCAGGATCATAAAAATGATCTTCTTCCAAATCGACTACATTTTCCTCAATTGCAGCACTTAAAGTAATAATTTTAAATGTAGAACCAGGTTCAAAAGTCATCCAAACTGGTAAATTACGATTATAAATTGTAGAGTCCACTTCTTGATACGAGGATGGATCGAAATTTGGTGTGGAAGAAAGCGCAAGTATTTCACCATTCTTAGGATTCATCACAATTGCAATAGCCTGAGTTGCTTCGTATTTTTTCATTGCTTGTGAAAGTTCTCTTTCTACTACCTCTTGAATTTTCAAATCAATAGTTAGTTGGACGTGATTTCCTGAAACACCGTTTTTTAAACCATCATCTACATGAGGAAGAGGCACCCCTTTAGCATCAGTGTACATTCGAATTGCGGAGGATTTCCCCTTTAGTATAGAATCGTATTGGTATTCAATCCCCGCAAGACCTTGTGTATCATATCCTGTGAACCCAAGCAATCTAGAAAGCATATTTCCATATGGATAGTTTCGTACATAATCGACACCTGAATATAAACCTTTAATATTCATATCTTGAATTTCCATTGCAAGTTCAGCAGAAATATTTTTTCCAGCTGGTGCAATTTTTATGATAGAAGCCCTTTTATTGAGTTGTTCAAATAATGCTTCTTTTTCCATATTAATCAGAGGTGCAATTTGTTCTGCCACTTTCTCCGGATCATCATTTTGGGAAGGCATGTAAAATAATGTTGGCGAAAGCTTATTTCCAACAATCACTTCCCCATTTCTGTCCAAAATATTACCTCGAAGTGATGCATAAGGTAACTCCCGATCCCAGCTTTCTTTTGCTTTCCTTGTCAATTCGTCAAATTGAAAAAATTGAAGCTGAATTAATTTCAATATTACTGCTAAAAATAGCAATATGGTAATTATCCAAATAACTCGCAGACGCATTATCTGTTTTAATTTTGAAATTACATTTTCTCCTTTTAGTCGTTTTAGATAACGTATGAGAAAATGACACTAACTATTCTATCACTAATTTAGTCTTGTGAAGAGATTTCCATATTTTGCTTTACTTCGGACTGAGTTTCTAATTCCTTTGGCGTCGATAAATGAACGACAACAGGGGTAGTATCTGAAACAGCAGATCCAGCTGTGAGACTTTGACTTGTCACAAAACCCTCACCAACAATTTCAATTGGAACTTTTGATAGTGATTTGTATATCATAAGATTTCGCTTAGACCACCCAGAAAAGTTTGGTAACTGAATTTCCCCATCGCCCTTAACAAATACAGTACCACTTGCTAACATGGAAGTTCCTTCAGCAGGGAATTGTTCTCTAACTTGCTCCTCTTGCCCAATTATAACAGTTTTTAAACCTTGAGACTCTAGCAAACTCTGACTTTCTATTACATTTTTACCAACTACATTTGGCATTTTAATCGGAGATGCAAGCTCTAAATTCTCAGGCTGAATATTTAAGTATTTCAAACTATTTTCAACAACAGATTTAAATATGTCTGAAGTAGGTTCAGACCCCACTTCCGTGCCTTCCAATTGTGGTTTATGAACTGCCACATACACGATTAATTTTGGGTCTTCCACAGGCGCCATACCTAAGAAAGAATATAAAAAGAAATTACTTCCCCAATAATATCCACCACCAGGTTTGGCTATTTGCGCAGTTCCAGTTTTCCCAGCAGTTGTATATTCATTTAACTTAAATCGCTTTGCTGTACCATGTTCAGACGTTACTGTACTTGCTAGTATTTCTTTAACTTGATCTGCCGTTTTTGCTGAAATTGGAGATTTCTTTTCCGTAGGTTTGTGATCAGTTATTACCTCTCCAGTGTTTGGATTGACAATTTTATCGATAACATACGGTTGCATCATTTTTCCTTTGTTTGCAATGGCAGTCATACCTTGTATTAGTTGTACTGGTGTAACTGTCGTCCCTTGACCATAAGTAGTAGTTACTCTGTTAATTGGATACTGATCACTTACAGTACCGCTGGCTTCATTCGGCAAGTCAATGCCCGTTTTTTCACCAAAACCAAATCGATGGATATATTCTATAAATGTTTCGTCACCGATTCTATTTAATAAGTATGCCATTGATACGTTAGAAGATCGCTGAAATCCTTCTAAAAAGGTTATCGTTCCCCATCCATACACATTATGATCTCGAATCGTTCTATCATAAACAGTATATGAACCAGATTTATATGTTGCATTCGGTTCCCATACTCCTTCTTCAATAGCAGATGCCAATGTGAAAATTTTCATCGTTGACCCAGGTTCAATAGTTTGCTCTATCGCTTCATTTAACCAGTTTGTTGAAAGACCATCTCTTGTATTAGGTTCAAATGTTGGTCTTTGAGACATCGCAAGAATCTCACCTGTTTTTGGATTCGCAACTATCGCAGTTATCTTTTCAGGATTGTATTTTTCTTGAGCTTTATTTAGCGCATCCTCAAGAAAATTTTGAATCGTTTTATCAATCGTTAAATAGATCGTGTCTCCGTCCTGAGGTTTCGTGATCATTTTTTCTGCATTTGGTAATAAAAATCCTTTCGTATCACCCTTGAATTCGACTTTTCCTGGCGTTCCAGTTAATTCTTTATCATAAATATATTCAAGCCCCATCTTTCCAACTGCAACCGTTTTCCCATCGTCTTTCTCTTCTTTTAAAGCGAAGCCAATTAGATGGGAAGCAAACTGACCATTTGGATATAGTCTTTTCATGTCTTGAATAAAAATAATACCCGGAAGTTTATAATCTTTTATTTCTGTCATTTTTTTATAACTAATATCTCGTCCAGATTTCCCAAATTCTACTTGATACTTTCCGTCTTTTATATTTTTATTGAGTAAATCAACAATTTCTTGTTCTGACATATCAATATACTTGGATAATACTTGCGCAGTTTTTTCTGGATCGATTACATGGCGGGGAGTATTACTATTATTAGTAGCTTTAGGACTAATAACTGCAATCATTTTGTAGCTTAGTGTATCTTCTACAATTACTTCTCCATTACGATCCACTATTTTTCCCCTATTTGCTTGTATCAATTGTTCTCTATTATACTTTGATTCTGCTCTCGCTGATAAAACTTGCCCATCCGCAGTCCCTGTTACTTGTATAAATACAAATCGACCTAGTAATAGAAAAAAGAGCCCTCCATATAGTAAAAACATTAGAAAGGCTCCCCATTGAAAACGAAATTTTTTATTCATTGTCCTGGTACTACCTTTACGTTTTGCTCATTTAATTTCAAACCGAGCTCTTCCGCCTTTTTCCAAATACGATCATAGGTAGATAATTCGCTTACTTGTATGGACAAGTCTGTATTCTCTTTTGAAGTATTATCGATTTGTTTTTCCATGAGTTGTATATCCGCACTTGTTGTACGAACGGCAGCCTGTGTTTGAATAATAAATATCGCTAATATTGTTACTACAGATAATAAACCGAGAAATAGAATTTTTTCACCTTTTGTTAATAATTTTTTATGTTGTTTTGCCTGCTTCTTTATTTGTGGTTGTTCAGGAAAAGAAGGGCGACTTATGTATGTTTGTGACTGGTGTTTACGTAAAGCCATTTAGACACTTCCCTTTTCATAAATTTTTTCCACAATTCTTAATTTAGCTGACCTAGAACGGTTATTTACTTCTAATTCTTCTTCTGAAGGTAATATTGGTTTTCGTGTTATTAGTTTCAAAGTTGGTTCCATACCTGCCGGAATAATTGGTAAGTTTGGTGGTAAATCAGGTAATGAAGCAGCTTCTTTAAAAATAGTTTTTGTTAATCTATCCTCAAGAGAATGGAATGTAATAACACTAATTCTTCCACCCACTTTTATTACCTTAATAGCATCTTCGATAGAATCTTCTGCTGCTCCTAATTCATCATTTACAGCAATTCTTATCGCCTGAAAAATTCGTTTGGCAGGATGTCCACCTGTTCTTCTAGCTGCGGCAGGAATTCCAGCTTTTATTAAATCCACTAGTTGAAATGTTGTTTCAATTGGAGCTATTTCTCTAGCCTGTTCTATTTTTCGAGCAACTTGCTTTGAAAACTTTTCTTCTCCGTACCGAAAAAAGATTTTCACAAGCTTTTCATATGGCCATTCGTTTAGCACATGATAGGCAGTCAACTCGCTCGTTTGATCCATCCTCATATCGAGCGGAGCATCATAGTTGTAACTAAAACCACGCTCTGGTGTATCAAGCTGAGGTGAAGAAACACCTAAATCATACAAAACACCATCTACTTGGTAAATTCCAATATTCGCAAGTTCTTCTTTTAGATAACGAAAGTTTGCATGAATAAATGTCACTTTATCCAGATAAGGAGCTAATCTTTTCTTAGCATTTTCAATAGCAGTCATATCTTGATCAAAGCATATTAACCTGCCGTTATCATCTAACTGCTTTACTAAGTATTCACTATGTCCCGCACCACCAAGTGTACAGTCCACATAAATACCATTTGGACGAACGGCAAGTCCATCTACCGTTTCTTTTAATAATACCGTTGTGTGATGAAACAAGCCTTTTTCCTCCTCTTTTCTAATTCGCTTTAGCTAATTTTGAGTCTAGATTGTTATAGAGCTAGCTCCGTCTGAGGCTATAACTTTATCTCCAGTCTTAATTTCCCAGAATTAAGTTAAATATCAAAACCAATCATATTTTCAGCAATATCATTGAAGGAATCCTCGGACTCTTCAAAGTAATTCTCCCATGCATCTTTAGCCCATATTTCTAGACGATTTGAAACGCCAAGAATGATACATTCTTTATCCATCTTTGCATAACTACGGAGATTACTTGGGATATTAATACGACCTTGTTTGTCAATTTCAACTTCCGTTGCACCTGAAAAGAAAAATCGAGTAAATGCTCGGGCATCTTTTTTAGTAACTGGAAGTTCTTTTAATTTTTCTTCGAGTTTTCGCCATTCATTCATAGGATAACCAAATAAACAATTATCAAGACCACGTGTTAAAACAAAGCAATCTTCTAAATGCTCCCGAAATTTGGAAGGTATGATTAACCGGCCTTTCGGATCAACGTTATGTTGATACTCACCCATGAACATGCTACTCACCCCACTTTATGAGATTAACATACCACATCGCCCCACTTTCCTCCACTCATTTTTAAAATTTAGTCATTTTATTTTTTAAAATGCGTAAATAGTACTTGTTGAGATAACTGAAAAGAAGAAAATAAAAAAAAAAACTGTGTAAAATCAAGATATTTTACCCATATAAAAAGCCTCCAAGTATTGGAGGCTTAAAAACTAAATTAACACTATATGATGTTTTCCGTTAAATTCAAATGGTATCTCTAAAAGATCTTTGATAAGATTCACACCAACCTCATTTAATAGCTGAAGTGGGGAATAAGTTCTTTCTTGTAATCCACCATTCGGCATCATTTCCATATTCAATCGATCGTAACGATGAATAGAAGCATCAATCTTTCCAAGGAATGTATCCTCAATTGCATTCTGGATAAAAATTAATTGTTTTTCGTGATAGCCCAAATTTTTATTTATTAATGGAACTAACTTTAAATCTTCATTTTGAAGAAGTTTCTCAAGTTCTTTGTACTTGTCGGATAATTCTTGCTTAATAGTACCTATAAGCTCAGGTATTTTTTCACTTCTATGCTCATTAATAGATTGTTGTTTAGCTGTTTCTACTTTCCCTTCCCATACATCTGGTACGGAAAAAGAAAACTTTTCCAACAAGTTTTGGGTTTTCGAATTCACAATGGTTATACTTAATCTCGGCATTATAACAGGCATTTTCATGTTAAAGAGCTCAAATGCTGATTTTAAGGTGCCCCAATAAGCAATTTCTCCAGGTCCACCGATAAAACTTAAAACAGGGAAGACCATTTCTTGCATAATAGGTCTAGTTACGACATTATTACTTAACTTTTCTGGATAATTATTAGCGAGATCTATCATTTCTTCTTCTGAAAAAGATATTCCTTTTGCTTCATGGACAAAATCCCCATTTTTTCTTTCAAGCAAAAATCTTTCCCCATTTTCTACATAAAATAAATTAGCCGCACTTTCTTTTGTTTGAATTGGCGTACCAAATCCCTTTTGTTCAAATGCCACTTCATTTTCAAACACAACCTTTGCGAGTTGTGAAGAATTCTTCACCAAAAGTTGAAAATATTCACTTTCTAGTTTTCGAAAAGGTTCATATGCTGCGTCTATTAATAGTAAACCTTCCTCTTGGAAAAGATAGTTCATTAACGCTGCAAAAAAATCACTGTACGTTAAATTACTTTCTAACAGTAATGTTACCTTTTGGAATAATTCTTTTGTGTTTAATGTTTCTGGCAAGCTTTGAAATAATTCCTCTAAGTAAGAGTTCATAATTTCTTTATCTAAAGTAGTTTGAGAAGCCATTTTTTTAATTCTGGATACTTCAGGATATACAAATTTTTGAAGTCTTCTTCCTCTTTCTATGTACACATGATTTATCTCGTCTATATCATGGTCTTCTCCTGCTATCCAAAATACTGGAATTACAGGCACTCCAAGAATTTCTCTTTGTTGCTTGGCTAAAGTAATAACTGAAATTGCTTTATGAATGGAATACAGCGGACCCGATATTAATCCCGCTTGTTGTCCACCAATAATTACAATTCCGTTATCTTTCAATTCCTCTAAATGCATATTGCTTTTTTCAGATATTCCAAATTGACCCATATAACTACTTAAAACCTTAACAAGATCACTTCTTTTATGCTTATTAAAATCAGTTTCCCGTAGCCTATTATTTAATGCCTTTTGATTCCATTCATAATGAAAGAAAGAAGACAAACTAGCTGGATCTTCTAAATATTTCTTATAAAATGAGGAAGCGAATGGTTGTGTGTATTGCTCTACTCGCACGATTTTTCCACCTCTAATTATTAAATTCACCTTGGCTTATATATTCTGTTTCATCCTATAAAGCTACACAGAAAACGACTTCGCACTAGGCTTAAACTTTTGCAGAAAACAAACACTGCAAGATTGTTTAATTACCTTATGAGTATATCACTTCGATGTACCCTGTTAAAAATTATTAGCTTACATATTTTAATACATATTGGAAAACACCGATAAACAAAATCAACGCATATGTTACGCATAATAATATAAATAACAATCTCCATATTTTCCGAAGGAGAGGCATGACTTCGATTTCTTTTTGATTTCTCCAATCTAAATATGTAAATATAGTTGCTATTAGCAGAGAGATAATGATCATCAGCAAAAATATACTTTTTGAAAATACAATAGAAAATGCATTAGATACAGAGAAAAATAATAAAAAAGTAGTCACATCCGCTGCAACACCGAATGATTTTTTTCTTTTACTTAATATGTATTTCGATATTATAAAGGTTAAGATAAATAGAATTACAGGAAATAATATAATAAAGGAAAATATTTTAGTAATCGTGATCACCTACTTTGTTCATTTCTTTTAACATTAAGTAGAAAGTGTGCAACACAGACAATACCCTATTTCGTTTTTTCGCTTCGTCAATTACCGCACCGACAATTGTATCAATTTCCATTAAACGACCATTCTCATAATCCGTGAGCATAGAAGAACGATTATATTCCGTATTTTTACAAAGTTCTACAACCTCCTCCCAAGATAGTAGCTCTCTCCAATCCTCGAATGCCCCCATTAATTCTTCATACATATTTTTCAAAATAATCCTATAGGAGTCATTTTTTATTAATACTCCATTTTCAACTTGAGTGATTGTAGTTAAAGGATTTATCAAACAATTAAGCAAAGCTTTTTTAAAAAGGATAACTTGAATGTTAGTAGTAAAAATAATAGGAAACTTGTTAGAAGAACAGTGTATTAAAGAGTCTACTTCATCCCAGACACCTCTATGAATCCCGATAGTTGTTATCCCAACTCCTAGATGACGAACAGTATACTGATTTACTTTTGTAGCACCGTGCAATACAGAACCAATTAAGATGGTCGATTGCTTTAATTGATCAGCAAAAGGTACATGGAGTAAGCCGTTCTGTACAAATAAAAGTGGTATGCTTTTTGGGAGTAAATCTAATTCATTTTTTAATTGGTTTAAATG
The DNA here is from genome assembly GCF_042885655.1 of Psychrobacillus sp. NPDC058041. Lineage (NCBI taxonomy): Bacteria > Bacillati > Bacillota > Bacilli > Caryophanales > Bacillaceae > Psychrobacillus > Psychrobacillus sp. NPDC058041. The sequence goes on along the minus strand of NZ_JBHVRO010000001.1, from coordinate 296,114 downwards.
ATGATACTTCACTGCGATAATAATCAAATCGACTTCATACAATTCTTCTATTTTAGTTACTTGATTACAAACAATACGTTCAGGAACGTTCGGTTCTTTTTCTATGTATAAATTTTCTGTTTTATTATTCTTTCGTACATAAAATAATATGTCATTTTTCTCATCCGCTAAATATGCACCAAAAAGCATTCCAATTGCTCCAGCACCTATAATCCCAATTTTCAATTTCCCCACCTCAACTTTCTTGTTGTAAAAAAGCGCAATCGCCCTTTAAGAGCATCTTGGCTTCACCGTTATCAGAGTGCTTTGGACAAAGCATTGGCTACACTATTACAACGGGAATTTTGGATCGTGAAGTGACTACGTCACTTCACGATCCATTTTCTCGGTAATCTTGTGGCGGATGTTTGTCCGTCGCCCTCTTGGAATTTGTGAGGACATGATGCATTTGGTTTGGATAATTAGAGAAAATTTACTTCCTTACTCTTTTAAAAGCTTCCGAAGATACCATTTCGGAAGCTCTTCACTTCTATATCGGTAAATACTACCTATTTTTTCTCTGATTCCGCTTGCCATATTGATAAACAAAGAAAAGTACCAGCTCATTATTTTTATCAAGCATATTGCCTTTCTAATTAGGACTGTTGATTGGGTCAAAAGGCGGCGACTCTTAGGAGATTAGCAAGCAAATCAAGATCCTGTACTGAGCATTCAATTGTTTAAAGGCTAAGAGCGCCACATCGTGTGGCAACGCCTTTGTGATCAACGTCGTGTTGGCCCGAAGCGGCTTGATGCTTGCCCCCTAGAAAGCGTCCGCCTGGAGCGGAGATCAACCTGTACTTTATATACTGGATTCTTTGCACACAAAAATTAATATAATTTTTTGTCTTTTTAAAAAGGCCTACCATATTGGTAGACCTTTTTTTATTAAATTACTAGAGAATTTAACCTAATCTATTGCTGAAAAGGTTATTTTTATTAAACAGGAAGCACTGGATGTTTTCGAGGTGCCACCGCAATTTCTTTATTTTCGTAGTATCTAAAACGATTAGCAAGTTCGTTACGTAAATCACTTGGCGCAACAATTTCATCGATAATCATTTCAGAAGCAAGTTTATAAATATCAATTTCTTCTTTATATTCGGCATGCTTTTCTTGCACAAACTTTAACCGTTCTTTTGGATCTTCGATTGCTTCAATTTTATTGGAGTATACAGCATTAACTGCTGCTTCTGGACCCATAACAGCAATTTGTGCAGTAGGTAACGCGATACATACATCCGGTTCAAATGCTGGACCTGCCATTGCATATAACCCTGCTCCATACGCTTTACGCACAATAACAGAGATTTTTGGAACTGTTGCAGAACTCATGGCAGCAATTAGTTTCGCACCATGTCGAATAATTCCAGCACGTTCTACCTTAGTTCCAATCATAAACCCAGGGACATCTGCTAAAAATAGTAATGGAATGGAAAATGCATCACAAAGGGATATAAATTTCGCAGATTTATCTGCTGAATCTACAAAAAGTACTCCACCCTTTGCTTTTGGTTGGTTTGCAATAATACCAACTGCTTGTCCTTCGATTCGAGCAAACCCTGTAATTAACTCTGGTGCGAATAACTTTTTCACATCAAAGAAAGAGCCTTCGTCAATTAGGGCATCTATCGCTTCATACATATCAAATGGTGCATTTTGATTTTCCGGAATAATAGCCTCTAGCGTTCTTCCTTCTTTTATTGCTTTAGGTTCTACTTTTTTAGGTTTTTCTGTGTAGTTCGACGGGAAATAACTTAAGTATCGTTTAGCTTCATAAATTGCTTCTTCTTCCGAAGTTGCTAGGACATCCCCACATCCACTTACAGTACAGTGCATGCGAGCTCCACCCATTTCTTCTAACGTCACTTTTTCGCCAATAACCTTTTCAGCCATCCGCGGTGAACCTAAATACATTGATGCATTACCTTCTACCATTATAACTAAGTCACAAAAAGCCGGTATGTATGCTCCGCCTGCTGCAGATGGTCCAAATAACAAACAAATTTGCGGGATAAAACCAGAAAGTCTTACTTGGTTATGAAATATTTTTCCTGCTCCTCTACGATTAGGAAACATATCTAATTGATCTGTTATACGAGCACCTGCCGAATCTACTAAATACAACATCGGCACTCTATTTTTTTCAGCTATTTCTTGGATTCGAATAATTTTCTCAACAGTGCGTGATCCCCATGAACCAGCCTTTACCGTTGAGTCGTTTGCCATAACACAAACTGTTTGTCCGTTCACTTTTCCAGTAGCAGTAACAACACCATCTGCTGGTAAATCACCAGCTTCTACATTAGCAAAACGGCCATCTTCTATATATTCCCCATTGTCAAAAAGTAAAGCTAAACGATCACGAACAAATAATTTCTTTTGTTCTTTCATTTTTTCATGGTATTTAGAATGCCCACCAGCAAAAATGGACGTCAGCTTTTCTTCTAATCGTTCATTATACACCTTATTTTCTCCCACTTTGAATACCCCTCGACCATAAACTTTATCATTTGCGACAACACCCTCAAATGGTGGATAAGTCCAGCCC
>NZ_JBHVRO010000001.1:271910-293514 GCF_042885655.1 Psychrobacillus sp. NPDC058041 | reverse complement strand
AAGTAAAGACCCTACAAATGGTATATTATTTTGGATTAAACGCTTAACAGATTCACTTACTGCCCTTATTAAAGAAATAGAAACATACTTGATAAAGCTTCTTGGTCGAGTTTACCCGACACAACGCTAAAAGCGGATTGAACCGAATATTATGATCGAAAAAGAAGAATTGAGTATTTTCTATTCAAATGTTACTAGAACATCGCCTTCGTTAACGAAATCTCCTTCTTTTGCATGAATTGTAGCTATCTTTCCTGCCACTTCAGCTTCTACCGGAATCTCCATTTTCATTGATTCTAACACCATTACTATTTGACCAGCGGATACCTCTTCCCCCACTGTTACGTTTACAGTAAATACTGTTCCTGCCATTGTCGATTCTAAATTTTTCATTTTGAAATTTCCTCCCTTTGTTGTTGCATCCATTCCCCTAAAACGGATGTTGAATAAATACCACTCTTAAAGCTTTCTGCATCTAAAAATTGTTTAAACAAATCAATATTTGTTTTCACACCTTCTATTTTAGCAGAAGAAAATACTTTTTGCGCTTTCTCGATTGCCAATTTTCTATTTTCTGCATGGATAATAACTTTAGAAATCATTGGATCATAAAAAGGAGTTACTTTGTTTCCCTCTTCATATCCTGCATCAAATCGAATTTCTGCTGAATCTCCCCAATATTCGTTCGTGATTGTCCCTGGTGAAGGAAAGAATGTTTTTGGATCCTCCGCATAGATTCTAAATTCTAATGCATGTCCATCTGAAGTGATTAATTGTTGGTCTTTTACAGGCAGATCTTCTCCAGCGGCTACCTTTAACTGCCATTCAACTAAGTCAAATCCTGTAACCGCTTCTGTTACTGGGTGCTCTACTTGAAGTCTTGTATTCATTTCTAAAAAATAAAATTGATGATTTTGATCCACTATAAATTCTACTGTCCCTGCATTTACATAATCTACTGCTCTCGCAGCTTTAACTGCAGCTTCAAACAATTTTTGTCGTGCTTCCTGCGGAAAATTAGGTGATGGCGACTCTTCAAGTACTTTTTGATTTCTGCGTTGAACGGAGCAATTACGTTCAAATAAATGAACGATATTTCCAGCTTTATCTCCAAAAATCTGCACTTCAATATGTCGAGATGCATCGATAAACTTCTCTAAAAATACGACATCATTTCCAAAATAAGATTTTGCTCTTGTTTTAATGGACTCAAAGTGTTTCTCTAAAGTCTCTTCATCGTCGCAACGAATCATTCCGATTCCACCGCCACCTGCACTTGCTTTAAGCATAATAGGATAACCAATTTTTAAAGCGGCCTCTTTTGCATCCGTAATAGTCGCTAAACCGTCTTCAGTTCCTGGAACAACAGGAACTTCTGCTTTAATCATCGTCAATCGAGAAGCAATTTTATCTCCCATCTTTTCAATTGTTTCAGGTTTTGGACCAATAAATGTGATTCCGGCTGCTTCCGCTTTTCGAGCAAAATCCGCATTTTCTGATAAAAAACCATATCCTGGATGAATAGCATCAACTTGCTCTTTTTTTGCAAGTTCAATAATGTCATCTACTTTTAAATATGATTGTTGAACTGGATTAGGTCCGATCAAAAAAGCATAATCTGCTTCTTTCACATATGGTAACTCTTCGTCGGCCTCCGAAAATATTGCGACTGTTTCAATGTTTAACTTTTTACATGTCTTTATAATACGTCTAGCAATTTCTCCCCTGTTTGCAATTAAAACTTTTTTCATTATCTTACCCCCTAAGTTAAAAAACGTGTTTACCCCATCTCTATTAGTCTATACGAATTATGAAAGCGAATTCAACTAAATATCATATTTTTTATAAAAAAAAGCCTCTACTATAGAGACTTCATTTATACCTTATTCTATATGCGTTATTCCTTGTCTCACCCAATTTACTAATTGTTCATAATCTCTTTTTAACAAGTTGTAAGCGTTAGATATTTCATCATAGGACTGTTTCATCTCATCATAACTTTCCATAGCCAACTGAAGATGGTTTTGTAATGTAGATGAGTCTGGAACTTCTCTTGCTTTCACTTCTCTTATAGTTGTTTTTCTTTGAAGGACAATTGGCCGTAAGTTTTTGTTCCATCTAAATGCACATGCCTGTTTGGAGCGACCTAACAAAATGCTTGCTTCTTCAAATCCTGAAATTTGGGTATGACCTTGCTCTATTTTCTTTAATACTAACTCTTTTAATAGATTGTCTTCTTCCACAGTCCAGCTATCTTTTCTAATTTTAACATTCATGTTTATCACCCTTTGCTTTTTTACTAATATATGCAAAGTGGGTACAAATAGACTCTAGATTTTATTTCTTTTTCTCTAAAAATGAATCGACTGCTTCATGGTGAATTTCTTGCTCCCAAAGAACTGCACAAGTTGCTACTTCTTCCATAACTCGATTAAATAATTTCTCTTGCTCCCATTTTCTTATGATTTGGGACTTATAAGCTCTTAAGACAGATGCATGTGGAATAATCATGTTTTGGGTAAACTTATTTAGAGCAATAAGTTTATCTCCCTCAAAAAGTTCTGTAGCCCAACCAATCGACAAAAGGTGATTAGCAGGATAAGGAACTGCTTCTGTTAGCATTTGAAGTACATAGTCGTGTCTCATTCCCTTTTCAAACAAGTAAGTTCCTCCACCCCATCCCGAAGTAATCGCTAATTTCCCTTGGATAAATCCGCATTTTGTTTCTTTTTTTACTAGACGATAATCGCAAAGTGTTGCTATCTCACAACCACCTCCTACTGCAGTTCCATTGATTAAAGCAATTGTCGGAATAGGTAGTGTAGCTATTTCGTATAAAACGTTTGCTATATTAGCTAACATTACATAAGATTCTTTCTCCGTCTTTAATTTATGGAAAACAGATAAATCACCTCCTGAACAGAATGATTTTTCACCTGCACCAGTTATTACTGCCAGTTTAATTGTTTCATTTGTTTTTACACTATGTATGAATTGCTTGAATCCCTCTATTACTTCTTCATTGATGGCATTATGAATGGAAGGTCTATTTATTTCAAAAATAATCATTTCATTTTTAATTTCGATTGAATAAGCCAAAGTTAGCACCCCTTTTCGAAAATATAAATAGAGAAAAAGGCTACCGAAGAGCCATGGTCTCTTTGGTAGCCTTTTAAGGAACAAATACTGAATTATTTGCTCACTACTTCTTTCCCTTTGTATTGACCGCATGATTTACAAATTCGGTGAGCCAATTTCATTTCACCACAATTTGGACAAGCAACCATACCAGGTACGGATAATTTAAAATGTGTACGACGTTTTCTTTTTACAGTTTTAGAAGTTCTTCTAGCTGGTACTGCCATTGGTGGCACCTCCTTACAGATCTATTATTCGTCTGTTTGATCAAAATACTTAGCTAATTCAGCAAGTCTTGGATCCAATTTTGGTTGATCATTTTCTATTTCATCATTTAGATCTTCATCTGTTGTATATGACCAGCCGGTTCCACCTTCGTGTTTAAATTGGTCTGCGCCTTCTTTATACACTTGCATAGGAATTTCTAGTAGGATTAACTCCTCTAGAACTGGATCTACTTGAATAACATCGCCTTCTACGACATGAAAATTATCATACGCTTGTGCAGATGCTAATGCAGTTTCAGACCAGCTGAAAATTTCATCAGATTGAATTTCAAATGGGTATTCTACATCTTCCCATGTGCGAGCACAAGGTAATATGAGCGTCCCAGAAAGTTGAAAATGACAAGTCATTTGCGCTGCACCAAACGTGCAGTGCCCTTTTACATGAACGGGTGAAATACTTCGAACGTCTGGGTTTCGTTCCTTCACATTTTGGAGAGTAACGAATTCATCTAACGTCATCCCGTTATCACGATATTTAGCTAATTGATGAATTGCCCATTTCATACGATTATCACCTCAAGACAACAAAGTTGATTATATAATGACTGGTTTTAGATGTCAAGATAATTTCTTGTCACTACATTATTTTAACATTATAATTGGAATAAGAAAAGCGAAAGCGCCTATGTCTGCCCCGACAGGCAAATGGGAAAGGTGTAGGTCTGCAAAGTTCGCCACATCCTGTGGCAATGCAGACATGACCCGCGTCGTGCGTGCCTAGGAGGCAGCTCTCCAGCCACCACAAACGCTCTTGTTTGCGACGAGCTTGCGCAGGAGCAGCTTTTTCACATTTGACCTCGAGGGGCAAGGCGCTGAAGTCTGGACAGTAAGGAAAGGAATTGATGGATGGTGAAAGCTACAGGAATTGTTGTGGAATACAACCCTTTTCATAATGGTCATTTACATCACTTACAACAGTCTCGATTAAAAACAAACAGCGACATTATTATTGCAGTAATGTCTGGTGATTTTTTACAACGCGGAGAACCCGCACTTGTTGATAAATGGACGCGTGCTAAAATGGCAATTTCTGCTGGTGTTGATTTAGTTATTGAATTACCATATGCATTTGCAACCGCCCAAGCAAGCGATTTTGCAAAAGGCTCCATCTTTTTATTAGATGCATTGAAATGTGATTCTTTTTGTTTTGGAAGTGAAGAAGGCTCTTTAGAAGCATTTCAACATACCTATCATTTATTATCGACCAAAAAAGAAGAATATAATACTTCTATTTCAAACTTTATAAAACAAGGCATTAGCTACCCGAAAGCATTGAACGAAGCATATAAAGTTATCTCAGAAGATTCTTCGATGTCGTTAGTCGATCTGTCTAAACCGAATAATATATTAGGATATCATTATATTGAGGCTGCTTATCAGTTAAATGCAGCAATTAGACCCGAAACGATCCATCGAGTTGTTGCAAACTATCACGATGAAGCAAAACCGTCCGAAACTATTGCAAGCGCTACAGGGATAAGAAAAGTATTATTTAATGAAATGGATCTTAAATCAATAAAAAACTTTTTGCCAGAAACAAGTTTAAGCGAATTAAAAGAATGGAAAAATACTTTCAAAACATTCGGAAGTTGGGAGATATTTTGGCCATCCCTTCGTTTAATAATATTGCGTCATTCAAAAGAACAACTTGCCAACTACGCTGAAGTAACAGAAGGTATGGAAAACGCCATTTGGAATGCTGCAATGAAAAGTAACTCTTTTCAGGAGTTTATGTTACAAATAAAATCGAAACGATTTACCTGGACAAGAATACAACGAATGATGACTCATATATATACCGGGTTTACTTGGGAACAATTAAAAACGATCGATGTGCCAACTTATATTCGTCCGCTTGCCATGAATAAAAATGGTCAGAATTATTTGCAATCAATAAAAAAAGACTTACCACTACCTCTTGTTAGTAGAGTAGCAGCATTTAAAGAAATTAATATGCTAGGACTTGATATGAAGGCTGCAAATTTATATTATTTAGGGTTACAAACTGATTATGCACAAAAAATGATTGGAAGTGATTATAGCATCACTCCAATCATTCAATAATTACATCTTAGGTTCTAATTTATCCAAGTACGCTAGAGCATCATCTACTGTTTTGACAGGCACAATTTTCATTTTTGTGCCTATTTTTTTTGCTGATTTTAAAGCCTCTTCATAATTGGATGTGAGTCCTGGATTGTTCGCTAAAATTGAAGGATCAATTTCATCATCAGGAGCAAACATAATTTCAATCCCTTTTCGATCTGCTGCAATTACTTTTAGTTCGATACCACCTATACGTCCTATTGTTCCATCTGGTTTCATTTCTCCAGTTCCAGCAATGTTATATCCTTTTGATATATCCTCTGGTATGAGTTGATTTAAAATTTCTAGTGTAAACATCAGTCCCGCAGATGGCCCCCCAATGTCCTCTGAGTTCATATGAACAACAGGGGTAGTTTCTACTTTTTTATCTTCGGTATACGATATCCCAATACCTGGTTTATCTAAAACGCCTGGTACTTTCTTTAATGTCACTTCTTTATTTAGCGTTTCTTTGTTTCTTTCAAGTTTTAATCGAATTACATCACCTTCACCTTTACCGGTTAAATAGGTTTTTAGTTTTTCCTCTGTTAGATCCTTTAAATCATCTAAAGCAATTATTTTATCGCCAGGTTCTAAAATACCATCCGCTGCACTATCCTTTAAAACATTAAAAATAAATATCCCATTATTAATTATGTGATAGGGCTTATTTGCACGATTATATGCTACAGATATTGCATTAAATTGAGAATCAGACATAAGCTTTAATTGACGAATATTATATTCTTTTTCATTTTCGTTAGGATTACGAATTTGCTTGGCTTGATAAATTTTCCGATTATCAGCTACTTTTGCATACAAATAAGTTAATGGAGTTGCTTTTGATAAAGAGATAGTTAGAAGACTCATATGTCCTTTATCATTTTTATCTCCACCTTCTACTTGAACAAATGGTGATAGTTCATATGCTCCACCAGGTTTGGATATATAAGAATCCATTGGGTAAAAGGATAGGGATGCAACTATCGCTAAAATTAATATGAAAATTATCGGTTTTTTATTGAACATAATTTATTTATCCCTTCCTTTCTTTTTTTCATACTCATAAGTTTATCACTTCCATTTTTTTCTGACAAAACAAAAGATAAATAAAAATGATAGGTTTTCGTTAATTTTAGAACGATGTTTTCTATTAAGAGCTTTTATAGGAGGAACGCCTATTTATGGGACGTGCTAAGTAGGAACAATGGGTTTTCTATCGTATTTGGACGCTTACCAATAACTGAGCAGGAAAATTTTTTTAGATCAGAATATAAAGGATGAATTCATTTGCACAAAATAGTGACGTTTAGTAGTTGGGCACTCATTATTCTTCTGTTTTTGCAACCAGGTGTTGCTCATAAGGGAGCTATTGAAGGAATGCGAATATTTACAACAGCTTTACTCCCTTATTTACTTCCATATCTTGTTATCACGCAGATGTTTATTCGATCACAAAATACTTTTTTAAAAACCAAAAATAAGTTTAAACTGTATATAAATATCTTTCTTTTGAGTGCTATAGGAGGCTTTCCGAGTGGTGCAGCCATTATTTCATCTCTTAAGGAAATGGGGACCTTAAATAATCGAAATGCAAGTTGGTTGTTGGGAATTTGCCATGCACCAAGTCCAATGTTTGTCATTGGGTTCGTAGGTATTGAAATTTTCCAAGCGGAAATTTCCGGATTAAAGTTGTTAATCATTATCCACTCTCTAAACTTTTTATTTTTATTAGTATTCATCATATTCTCCCCCGCTATTCAAAATAATGTTGAAACTATTAAAACATCATCTTCACCATTTCAAGAAAGTATAAGAGAAACCTCTCAAATATTAATGCTTATTGGAACAACTGTTGTCTTCTTCACTACCGTTAGTATTATTGTTTTCGAGTCTGTAAAAGAGATACTACCTTCCATATCACCGTTGGTACTTGTATTTGTTGCCTCATTCTTTGAAATGACTGGTGGTATTAGTCTCGCAGGAGAAATATTATCCGGAAAAGCCATGCTTCCTATAATTGTTGCACTAATTATTGCATTTAGTGGGGTAAGTATCCACATGCAAATCATCGTTTTAGCACAAAAAGCAGGAATCTCTATCCGTAAATACCTACTTTTCCGCATACTCCATATTATCCTTATCCCTACTATCTTTTTCTTTATTGCATGATTATTACAAAATTGTTACTGGTGCCTGGCACCAGTAACAATTTTGTAATAACTTAGAGATAGCGGAGGTTTTTACGCAAAAAAATAAACCTTGCAAGGTCTGCAAGGTTAGTTTGTTTTGTATTTGGACTTTAGCGCTGCTTCGACTTGTGGAGGTACGAGCTCGCCAATGTATCCTCCGTATTTGGCAACTTCTTTTACAATACTAGAACTTAAAAATGAATATTGGTTTTTGGTCATGATAAAGAATGTTTCAATTTCATCATTTAATACTCGGTTCATTGAAGTGATTTGCATTTCGTATTCAAAGTCGGACACTGCTCGTAATCCTCGAATAATTGCACTAGCATCAACGCTTTCAGCATAATCCATTAATAATCCCGAAAATGTTTCTACTTTAACATTTTTAAGATGAGAAGTTGCATCTACGATAAGTTTCATTCGTTCCTCAACTGTAAATAAAGGATTTTTAGAGGAGTTATTTAATACAACAACATTCACTTGTCCGAAAATGGATGCCCCTCGACTAATTATATCTAAATGCCCATTTGTAATCGGATCAAAACTTCCTGGTACGACTGCAATTTTAACCAACTTAATTCCCCTCTTCCATATGTTTACGATAAATTGAAATAACAGTACTTCCATAAGTTTCTCGTCTAACAAGCATAAAAGTTCCTAAGTTATCTTCTAAATTAACAGTTTTGTCATGTTCACAGACAATAATTCCTGTATCCTTCATACATCCAATTTCAACAACTTTTTTTGCTAAATCATAAAACATCACTTTACTATAGGGGGGATCTATAAAGAGCAAATCAATTAAAAGTTCTCTCTTTTCAAATGCTTTTACTGCTCTAGAAGCATCGATTTTATAAAGTTCACTGTCTTCTTCCAATCGACATTTCTTTAAATTTTCTATAATAGTTTGAAGCGCTTTTTGGTCTTTTTCGATAAAAATACAACTATCTATTCCACGGCTCATCGCTTCAATGCCCAAACTTCCGCTACCAGCAAATAAATCTACAGCAATCCCGCCATCGAAATAAGGACCAATCATATTAAAAATAGATTCCTTCACTTTATCTGTTGTAGGTCTCGTATTTGTTCCTGGAACTGCTTTTAAAGGCAATCCTTTTCTTGATCCTGATATCACTCTCATATCGTTTCTCCTAGCTATCAAATTCTTCTAGAAGGATTTGTTTCCAAGATTAGCTTTCCTTCACGAAGTTTAGCCTCACAGGAATCATTGAACCCCACTGTTTTTTACTGCTTTACATTTCTAATCCGATCAAAATAACGCAGATTGTGTTATATTAATCCTTTTATCCTGCTTTTCAATATCAACTAAAAACAAACGAATCATCCACGCTTCTTCAATATAATAATCAGATCCTATTTTTTCGAATGGTTCTGACATCGCATCAAATCTTTTTTTGTTTAATACATAAAAAGGTTCATGGATTGGAAAACGAAAAGCTCGCGTGTCATTTTGAACGTATAGTCCTTTTTCTGTTTCTTTAAAGGTGTATCCTAAAACCTCTAGTAATGGTTCAGCTCCAAATAACACCTTTCCATCTTTAAACAATACTTTCATATCTTCTTGTTGTAGTTCATTAATATAAACAGTTCGACTGTCTTCAAATAATAATGGGAAATATTCCTTCCCTGCCTGCAAATTTAAAGTAAAATAGTAAGTTTTTAGACCAATTGTATTTGACAGTAACTTATCTAACTTCTCAGCATCTAATTTTCGATTTCTATTAACTTTTGAATTCCAATCAGCCAGTTGCTCTGATGTAAAATAATTATTCAGTGTTTCATACATCCAAACAGCCTTCTCAGAACCAATTGGGTGATTGACTAAATAACTACTAATAACTTCAGCTAACAATAAATTGGATGAATCCATCCCGTATTTTAGCAAGACATTTTTTACAATTAATTCTCTATGTACAGTGGCAATGTCTTCACTATCAATAAAAGCAATCCTTGATGCATTTATATCTTTTTTATTATTTTCCATAAGTACAGATACATGTTCTTTATTTGGTATATGTAGTTCTTGTAATTGGGTTATGAATTCTTTAGAGAGATCTTTCTGTGAATAAATAGTAAAATAATCATCTTCGTATTTTACAGGTAACACATCTTTTTGCCAATATAATTCCGAAATATCACCTGGACCATATGAAAGCGAGTAATCAATTAAATTCAAAGAGGCGCTTCCAATAATCGGTAACCCACTAACCCACATTCCTCCTCGTTTTAACTCATCTGTGACATGAAGAGTTGAATAAGAAGATTCACCATTTTCTATTTTGGCAAGGAACCCAGATAATAAATTTCCATCTTGAAAAGTTTCAGTAAATGGTAATTCATAAGAAATGCTTTGTTGGGAAGCTTCACCCTCTTTAAAAACAGTTAAATCTTCGGATAAGCGTTGACAACTCTCACCCATACTTAAATCGCAACTTCTATTTTCGCTTGAAATTGGCCATAAAATAGTCATTGGCTCTTTTGGGAGATTGTTGAAATGCTGTTTAACAATGATCTTATTACTTTTCAATTTCAATTCTATCTCTTGTTCATAATAAAATGATGCTCCATCCTCTTCCAAAGTTGAAGAGTAGACGTGATATTGAAATAGTAAAAGAACGCTATTCGTAACAATAAGTAACATGGATAAAAAACTTATAACAAATTTCATAGAACAGTCCTCCAACAAAGTGGTAAGATGGATTGGAAAGGAAGTGTTTTCAATGATTCAACGATTTATTGAACTTGGTGAGGGCTATGGAGATATATTTGAGCTTTGTGAACTCGCTAAAGTTAACAAAAGTCGAATTCACCGGGCTTTTATCTTTACCTCTAAAAAACAAGAGCAAGAATATTGTTCGATCGCAGTTGCCCTTAAACCAGTCAATAATGCTAATTTTTTTCCGATTTATATATGTCTTGAAGGAATACCTAAAACAACAACAATCTCCAAAAGGCTTTCTACCTTTAATGAAACTTTAGAAGAGCTAAGTATTGTGCCCGTTCATATGGATATTAAACATTCAACGACCTTTGTTGATAAAGGATTATTCTATCAGTACGTCATCGGAATCCTACGTTTAAATCATTTCATACCGCCGTTACAATAGATTAGGCTATAAACCAATTTTATAATCATATTCTTTCGCTTTATCTGGCTTACTATTTTCAAATTCAGTCTTTAAAAATGGACGATAAGATTCCAAAATTTCTTTCACAAAAGGAAGTTTATTCATCTTTTGTTTAGCATTTTCTATCTGATCTTGATCGCAATATAAAACAACATATTTTAGTCTTTTCGAAATATAATGGACATGTCCATATTTCCGTAAAGATTTTGCTTGTTTTAAATGATGCACATAGACAACTAATCCTTGTCTTTCTGTCATACGATTCCCCTCATTTCTTCCTTTCAAGGATAACATATGCATGAAATTGATAGCAACAACAACTAGCTGACAGTTTGAAAGCATTTCGATATAATAAAAACTACCTTTGGATTTAAAAGGAGGATTAAAAAGTAATGGGTAAAAAAACGAACGTAGCCTTTGCCATTGCAGCAGCTGCTGGAGCAGCTTGGGCTAGCACAAAAGCATTTTCCAAACCTCAAGGTCGCTCAGCAAAAGAAGCTCTTGAATACGAACACCCCATTATTCTTGCACATCGTGGAGGATCAGCACTTGCACCAGAATGTTCACCTTCCGCTTTTGAGATTGCAGCAAAACTTGGAGTTCATGGATTTGAAATAGATATAAGATTAACAAAAGATGAGGAAATTATTGTATTTCATGATGAGTATTTGGGTAGAGTTACGAACCTTACAGGTAAAGTGGCAGACTATCCATTAAATGAACTAAAAAAAGCTGATTTAGGATATCATTTTGTAGATTTAGAAGGAAAAAATTCCTATCGAGATGGCGGAGAGCAAATAATGACATTAGGAGAACTTCTAGATAAGTATCCTCAGATGTTGATAAATATAGATATTAAAGATGCTCCACAAACATACGAGGGTAGTTTAATGCCTTCTAAGCTCTGGAGATTACTTGAAGAGAAGGAAGCATTTCAACGAGTTGTTGTCACAAGTTTTTATGATGAACAAATTGATCGCTTTAACTTATATGCTCAAAACACTGTTGCACTTGGAGCTGGAGAAAGAGAAGTACGTAAAGCCTATGCAGCATTTACTAGTCAATTTAAACATTTGTACCACCCTAAGGCAGACGTTTTTCAAATACCTGTAAAATCAAGTATGTTTCCTTTAGATAGTGCTCATTTCATAAAATTTTTAAATTCCTTAAACATTCCAGTTCATTATTGGACAATTGACGATCCTATTATGATGAAAAAGCTTATTAAAAACGGAGCAAAAGGAATAATTACAGATCGACCTGATTTAGCAATTGAAGCATTAAAGCTAGACTAAGATACTTTTAGAAAAGCGCAAGCCCCTTTTAAGTGCATCTAGCTTCACTAATTCCTGAGTGCTTTGGACAAAACAATAGCTACACTATTACCGGTGAATTTTGAGGAGTTGGAAGTGACTACATCACTTCCAACTCCTCATTTCCGGTCATCTTGTGTCAGATGTTTATCCGTCGCCCTCTTGGAATTTGTGAGGACATGAGCCTTGAGACCCCGCAGGTAGCGAAGCGAACGAGGAGGCTCAAGACATGTCCGCGGAAAGCGAGCGCCGGAACGGAAAGCAACAACGCGTTGAATGGATTACTATCTTTAATTTGCTTTTTATAGATATTACACTTGACTAGAGGTAAGAAAGCGTCCGCCTGCAGCGGAAATCAACCGTATAAAAAATTTATATACTTTCTTATTCTGTTAGAAAAGCGCAATCTCTCTTTTAAGTACATGTAGTCTTCACTATTTTCTAGAGTGCTTGGGACGAAGCATTTGCTTCACTATTACTCTCACTTCTCTATCCACTTTTTTCGTTTATATTGTGGAAAGTATTGTCCGCCACACTCTTGCAGTTTGTGAAGACATAATGCGATGGAGGTAGCTCGGCGTTCAAACCATGGATAGCGAATACATCTGTGAAATCTAGACAATAACTATTTAGTACCGTTATAATTAAAAGGATGTGTGCAAGTTTGCACACATCCCTTTGTTTTCATTATGCAGAACAGGAACATGATCCACCTGTTCCACAACCGCTTCCACAGCTAGAACCGCTTGATGCGAAAAACGGATTACTTACCGGTACTTTAACGCCTTCTGAAACAGATTTACCGATCAACAAGCTCACTTCATCTAACAAGTCTTGCAAGTCGTTCTCAGCAACTTTAAGTGTTGCAATTTCATCCACCATATCCAGTTTCCGCTTAGTTAATCGGATATCCTTCATTACTTTTGAATAATCTGGATGATATTTTCCGAACCGTTGAACCTCTTCATATTGGTCTTTTAGTTTAGTGAAGTTATTTATTTCACTAACTAGGTTCGAATTTGTATATACAGCACGATGTGCATCTAAGTATCGATAAAATAGTTCAGAGGAAAGAATCATTTTACATAGTTTATCTGAGTGGTCCATTAAAATAGCCCATTCATTGGTCATAATCATCTGATAATCCTCCTATCCTATTTATCATAACAAAAACTAAAACTAATTGCTAAACTATTATCTTATTGTTGGGAGTAAAATAATGAATGAATTACAATCATTAATCCACCAAGTTACTAAAAATGCTTCAAATATTGAAATAGATTTACTAACTGAATTTTTGAAAGGCATACAAAACAAACAACAAAATGACGCACCTACATATTTAAATGCAGTTTTCCATATGGATACTCAATTTATAGAGGAGACATGTGTTGTAACTTTACCAGTAACTCCTCTATCCTTTAATAGCTTCGGAATGCCACATGGTGGAGTTATCGCAACTCTTTCAGATAATGCAATGGGATTTCTAGTTAATAAAAACTTAAGTTCTGAAGGTAAGGGTGCGGTGACTGCAAACATGACAATTCATTTTGTCAAAGCGTCTACAGAAAAAACGTTGATAGCTACTGCTTCATACATTCATAAAGGGCGTCAAACTGTAGTTATGGAATGTACAGTGACACAGCCAGATGGTAAAAAAATTGCTTATGCAACTGGATCATTTTTTGTTATCACTCCACCTAACTCATCGAAATAATTTCGTACAACCTCATGATCAGAAAAAGGGACTACAAGATCATTAATAATTTGTTCTTGTTCATGTCCCTTTCCTGCTATTAATACAATATCCCCTTTTTTAGCATTGTTTAAAGCAGTAATAATTGCTTGTTTTCGATCTGTTTCAATGATAACCTTATCTGAATCTGCTCCTTTTAAAATATCTTCAATAATATCGATAGGATTCTCATTTCTTGGATTATCGTTCGTTATTATAGCAGTAGTAGCATATTTTGTTGCAACCTCTCCCATCCACTTTCTCTTTTGCTTATCTCGATTTCCACCACACCCGAAAACAACAAATATATTCTGAAGGGCATAGGCTGATACGGCGGATAAACTTGCTTCTAGTGCATCGGGAGTATGTGCATAATCAATTATTACTTCAATTCCTTTATCGTTATGAATTCGCTCTAACCTTCCTTTAGGGAGATTCACTTTTCTCAATTCGTCAATTTTAATGTCTAATGCTTGCATCACTGCAATTGCAGCTGCTAGATTCATACCATTATAATAACCATTATTATTCATAACAACTTGCAATTCTTTTTCTTTCATAAAATATTTATATCGAACTGTCTCTGTTGTATTATCCATTATTTGATACACAACATCACTTCTTTCATTTTCTCCAAATCGAGTTACCGGTAAAAAGGATTTTTCTCCAATCGATTTACACCACTCATCATCCTCATTAATAACAAGTTTCTTAGAGAGGTAAGTAAGCAATTCCTTCGACTTTTTATAGGGAACCATTCCTCCATGAAACTCAATATGATCTTTCCCAATGTTTAAAAATACACCAACGTCTATTGGGTAATTACCTAATCTTTGATCTAACAACCCTTGAGAAGAAGCCTCTAACACGATATATTCCACATTATGTTCATAACAATATTTAACTACTTGGATAAAATCATAAAACGGTAAAGTTGTATTATTACGTAAGTAGGAATCTAGTTTTTCACCGTTTACATAGACTCCTAAAGTTCCAATAACACATACAGATTTTTTTTGTTGCATTAATAACTGGCCTACAAATGAGGCAACAGTAGTTTTGCCGTTTGTTCCGGTTATACCGATTGTTTTAATTTGTTTTCCAAAAAGTTTATATGACACAATAGATACTCTTCGCATAAAATGTTCCATTTCAGAAGGAATTATTATTTGCGGAACAATACAATCATGGATAAAACATTCTGTTAAGATTGCAATTGCTCCTTTTTGAATTGCTTCCTCCACAAATGACCGATTGTTTGTCAAAGATACAAAAATATCCCCTTCTTGAACTTGTTTAGAATGGTCTATCCATCTATATATTTTTAAATTTGACACATCTCCAACTATCTCATATTGCAATCCACCTAATAAGTCTTTTAAAGAATAAATAATTCATCACTCCCTACACCATTCTTGTGTGTTCGCATAAAGTAAAATGATTCCTTGTATCGTATGAACGGAGTGAATAAAATGTCACGAGTGAAGTGGATGAAGTTATGATTGTTCAAAAATATGGTGGTATTGCAATGCAAGATCATCAAAGCAGGCAATTGATCATTAAGCATATTCAAAAAGCAATGAAAAATCATGAACAAGTGTTGGTAGTTGTTTCTGCCATGGGAAGAAGAGGTCAGCATTATTCAACAGATTCACTTTTAGACCTTATTCCAACAACTCTAAGTAGTGTTGAGTCAGATTTACTGTCAGCATGTGGTGAGTTAATTTCTGCATCTGTTTTATGTGCAGAATTAAAAAAAGGAGGAATTAACACTACAGTTCTTTATGGAAAGAACGCTGGAATCATCACAAATGAAGCATACGGAAACGCAAATATTATAGGGGTCAATACAAATATATTATATTCTACCTTCAAAGATTTTCATTGCATTATAGTACCTGGATTTCAAGGTATATCCGAAAAAACAAACAATTTTACTACACTAGGTAGAGGTGGAAGTGATTTTACTGCGGTTTTTTATGGGCATCATTTAAAAGCGGAGGTTGTAGAGTTTTATAAAGATGTTCCTGGTGTAATGACTTCAGATCCTTCTACAAACAAATCGGTCGAACTAATACCTGTAATGTCTTATGAAGAACTTCAAACTATAATAAGTGCTCCTGTAGAAATCATTCAAAAAAGAGCAGCTAAATTTGCTGCTCTATACAGAGTTCCATTGCATATACGCTCGTTATTTGAAGAAGAAGATGGAACTTTCGTCTTTCATTAGTTAATGTCTATCCTCTTTAGCAATCGATCTTTCAATTAGGTTCTGAGTATAATAATTTCCATACACTCCTACACCAATGTGAGTGTACTTTCTCCCTAATATGGTATCTCTATGACTTTTTGAATTTATCCAGCCATTTACCGCTTCTCCAGCATCAAAATAAAAAGCAGCAGTATTTCCACCAGCTCTCGAAAATTCTATGTTCGATTCTTTTAAAGTATCACTTAAACTAGGAATTTCATTTGATTCATTTATTACAACATTATTTTTAGCCATTTCTTTACTTTGCTCTCTAGCAATATTTTGTAATGCCATATCTGAATCCAATGAGCTTACACCATGTCTAAGTCTAAATGCATTTGTAATTTCATATATTTGTCTTTCATTTGCTCGATCTACTGCAATTTGGAAAGATGAAGATGGTGTATGAGTTTCAATCATCGAACCACTATACAAAATATCATATGGTTTCTGTAGTAATAGAGTCTCTGGATCAGAGAATCGGACTGCTTCTAATAGTTTGTCATTTACATCAATATATAAAATAGCAAGTAAATTATCAAATTGGACTAAAATTCGATCATTTATATCTTCTTCATTTAACGAAAAGGTGTATGTATTCGAATCGATAGTTATGGTAATTTCAGATTGAACGAGTGTAAAACGGTAAATGTCTTCAATAGATTGGCCAATATTATATGGTGTGACATCCACTTTATTACCTATAACAAATACTTGTTTTACTTTTTCATCGGATACTCCTATTAATTGATAACTCGAAAAAGAAGTATTATATACCCACCAATCATAACCGTATGCAGATGGCTCAATTCTCGTTGGTTTTCCCAATAGCTTAATTACTTCTGAAGTTGGTCGACCAACTAATACGGAAATGCCGGTTTTTGGCCTGGAAAAAATACTGTTGGTTTCTACAATTTCTTCTGTTTCTTGCGGAATTATCTGTCCCTTGTTATTCGATCCGGTGAGTAATTCATTCTCTTGAATAGGATTATCAAAATATATAAATAACACTAGTATAATAGCAATAGCGATTAAAATGCGAAATAGAATTTTCATCTTATTTAACTCCTTAGTTTTTAATCCATTTTCACTAGTATATCAAGCATGTACACAAAGACACAATGTTGTCATTGCAACATATTCAATTTTGAATTAATATTAATGAGAACGTATTCTTTGGTAATTTGAAAGTGAAGGAGGACTTTTCAATGGATTTCGAAAACACAGGTATAGAAAACACTGTCATTGATCTTAACGTATTAGATGATCTAATGAAAAATCACGGTTTAATTCGTGCGGGTCAATGGGATTATGAACGCGTTACTTACGATAAAAAATATGAAATAAAAGAAGGTATCTTTTATCTTCGTGTATTTGGATTTACAAAAGACGGTGACGTTGGATCACATGATGCAAATATCACATTATTGAAACCTGCTCTTGGTAAACACTACTATCCACACGGTATTGAGTATGGTGAAAATGAGGTTTTCCCTAATCATTTAGTCAAATCATGTGAGAAAACATTAACTGCACTTAAAGCTGATTTAAAAGCTTTTGAAATAAAAGCTTAATTTGAATGGCGCTAGAGAAAAATTTCTCTAGCGTTTTTTCGTGTTCAAAAGTATAAACTTTGACTATACTTAATTTAACAATCATAAGAAGGTGGTACTGCAATTGTTAAATAAAGTGTATATTAAAAAATATATTAAATACTTTTTTCTTCTTTTGTTCCTTTTTTTGATTGCATTTTTTATCTTGCCAGTCTCGGTTCCGATTGTATTAGCTTTACTTACCGCGATTGCGATTGAACCTCTTGTTAAGTTCACACAATTAACATTCAAATGGAATAGAAAGCTTGCTGTAATCACAAATTATTCCTTCTTTCTATTGATTATCTCCATTGGTTTATATTTTGCCATTACCAAACTTATCTCTCAGTTAATAAATACAACAAAAATAATTCCAAATTATTTAAACAACGTTACTGGAATGTGGATAGATATTCAAAATAACCTATTTAAATATACAGACGGATTACCATCGGAAGTGGTAATGTCTATACAGAATAAGTTGGATGATACTTTATTAAATATAAAAGATTCTTTACTTGATTTATTAAGCTACTCGAATATCACTGCCCTGCTTACAAATATCCCAAATTTTTTAGTTAGTTTCCTCGTTTTCATAGTAGCATTATTTTTATTTATGCTCGATTTAGAACTTTTACGACTAAAGCTTTTTCAATATTTCTCCGACACTACTGCTGAAAAAGTACGATTCATGGCAAAAGGAATAAAAAAAGTTGTCATTGGCTTTTTAAAAGCACAAATATTGGCAAGTTTTTTCATTTTAGGAGCTACTGTTATAGGATTAATGTTAATTGCTCCAAAGCACGCAATAATCATGT
This sequence comes from Psychrobacillus sp. NPDC058041, assembly GCF_042885655.1. NCBI lineage: Bacteria > Bacillati > Bacillota > Bacilli > Caryophanales > Bacillaceae > Psychrobacillus > Psychrobacillus sp. NPDC058041. The sequence goes on along the minus strand of NZ_JBHVRO010000001.1, from coordinate 274,954 downwards.
CAATTATTATTTGGATTATTGATATAATACCAATTTTAGGTTCTATCATTATTCTTGCACCTTGGGCTCTCTATCATTTCTTTACAGGGGATGTCGCTTTAGGTACAAAACTTACTATTCTCGCGGTTATTTTAATCATTATTAGAAGAACAGTGGAACCGAAATTAATGGGTTCACAAATGGGAATTTCGCCATTAGCAGTCCTCATTGCAATGTTTGTAGGTGCTAAGTTATTTGGTTTCCTTGGATTTATTATAGGACCAATAATAGTAATTTTATTTATTTCAGCAAAAGAATCAGGAATGATTAGACTTAATTTTAAGGTATAAGAAAGGCACAAGTGAAATTAGTGCCCCTTGTCTTCACTATTTCCTAAGTGCTTTGGACTAAACATTGGCTACACTATTAGAAGTACATTAGGGAGCAGTGACTACATCACTTCCCTCTTATTTATCGGTAATCTTATGGCGGATGTTTGTCCATCGCCCTATTTGAAGTCAAGGTGCTTTTGGTTTGGATACTAAAGATAATATCCTGTCTCCTGTCATACTCTTAAAAGCATCCGAAGATACAATTTCGGATGCTCTATGCTTCTTTATCAGTTGTTACTACTTACCCTTTTAGTGCCACCGGTTATAACTTCATTATTTGCTATCACGAGACTCCTGCGGGAATAGCGATACTCTTAAGACCCCGCACGCACGAAGCGTAAAATAGGAATGTAGGCTAAGGGTGCGTCGTCCTAAGTCCATTCCTTCATGACCGACAACGTTGTGGCCCACTCGTCGTTCCACCTGGGGAAAGCGAGCGGTAATCTTCGGAAAACAATGTGGTGGTGTAAGTTATTCATGAAAACGGGATATTCAACTTTTCAATTGTCATATCTCATATAAGTTCAGTACCCTCTTATCGTTAATACAGAGTCGCTGGTATCATAAAATTCAAAACGCTCATGTTGTCTTCACCATTCCTGAATGCTTTGGTACAAACATTGGGTAAACTATTTTAGTAGAACATCATGGACATTAATATTATTAAAAAAGAATAAAAAAGTAGCCTGCATCGTTTATGATACTGGCTACTTTTTTATTAATTTCGAGTTATCCACCAATTATTGCTTTTATTACAGAGGTAGTTTCTCCACCATGATAAAATACATACAACAGTAAATAGACAGCTACTCCTGTTATTGCAACAAAGAACCAAATGATACTTGTAATTGGTCCAATTTTACGGTGCTTCGCGATATTATTCTTTAAACCTAAATAAATAGTCACAATTCCAAACACTGCCCCTGTAGTTGCTAATGTAATATGAAAAATCAAAAAGATTGTGTAATATATTTTAATATCTTCAGGTCCACCAAAAGCAGTATTACCAATAAATATTGTACGTGAAAGGTAAATGATAAAAAATACTAACGCTGATATAGCAGCAGCAAACATCATTTTCTTATGCGCTTCTATTTTCCTTTTTTTTATCAAGACCCAACCAATTGCAATTAATATAGCACTTAGTACGATAAAAAAAGTGCTGATGGTAGGTAGTATAGGTAAACTCATCCTCATTCTCCTCAAAATACATTGTTATTTTAACTTATAAGAAAGCAAAAATTCATTTCATCCTTGAATAACTATGCTCTGCTTGAATTATGCAAATCATCCAATGCTTTTTGTGTAATATCATCTGCATTTTCTTGCTCATTCCGATACCACGCAAAGAAAATTGAAAACAGTACAAACCCATAAATAATTTCTTGAATGATTTTCATAATAACTCCACCAAGCTGTTGATCTTCAAAAGGTGGCATATTTGAAAATAGCTCTGGTCCAGATAAGGAAAGACCAGCTAATGTACTATTTGGTACACATAATGCCATAGCTTTCAACCACGCATCTGGATTTGTATAAGTTGCGTACATAGGTGTATCAGAGAAGATAATAAGAGCACATGCAGGAGTTATCAAAACCGCACTTGCGATTATGTAGCCTATTTTTTTTAACCCATGTAATTTATTTTCAACACCATGAATATCGATAATAGACCACCACATAAAAATTGCAGAAATAAACAATATGAACGTATAAGTTCCATGTAAACCTTCATTTAATTTAATATAATCAAAAATTAAAGGAATATGGTAAAGAGAAAATAAACCAGAAAATAACACTAATGCAAACAAAGGTCTTGTAAAAAAAGTAAATGCCTTTTTAACAACTGGTAATTCTATTACCGCTTTCCATACCCACCATGGGATTCCCTTCATCATAAGAGGTGGAACTAGTAATAATAAGAGCGCCATTTGCGTCATATGAAAAGAAAACATAATATGACCCATTAAATCTATAGGAGAGCCTTTCACAATATATAAAAGGACTAAACTAATTAAAAAATATACCGCTTCTTTTCTTTTCAATGGTTCGGAAACTTTAAAGTCTTTTCTCCATTTAACTGTAATTAAGAAATATAATATTGTAATTAAAATTAACACGCCAATCATGATAGGACTCCACAATGCTTGAAAACCAAATATACTTATAGGCATTAGATACCTCGCTCCTTCCTACATTACTTTCCCTATTATAATGCTCTATACCTATAACTTCAATGAACGAACTATGACAAATACAAATAATATAAGCGCAAGCGCACTTTAAGTACAAAACCTATTTCCAATAGTTTCCGGAGGGCTTTGGATAGACTTGAGTTATATCATTACCGAAAGCTATAGAAGAGGCAGGTCGTCTAACCGTCGCGCTCCTCCAACTTTAGGAATAAGATTAAAACCTTTTTGGAAAATGAAAGAAAAGATCCTTTCTTACTCATACAGGAAACTCCCGAAGATACAATTTCGCGAGTTATATTAATTTTTTATTTGATGTATGCTTCCTATTTTTCACCAGCGTATTCTACATATAAGTTTACCTTTAGTTGATTGGAGCGAAAGGCGGCAACTCCTAGGGAATTAGCGAGCAAATCAAGACCCTGGACGGAGCGTAGCGAAATTAATTTTTGCGACGAGCTTGTGCAGGAGCAAAATCTTT
>NZ_JBHVRO010000001.1:0-271811 GCF_042885655.1 Psychrobacillus sp. NPDC058041 | reverse complement strand
CTCTGCGACGAGCTTTGCGCAGGAGCAAAATCCTTTCTGCGACGAGCTTTGCGCAGGAGCAAAATCCTTTCTGCGACGAGCTTTGCGCAGGAGCAAAATCCTTTCTGCGACGAGCTTTGCGCAGGAGCAAGGGAAGCGGCTTGATGCTTGCCCCCTGGTATGCGGGCATCGATATTCAACTTCATCAATCCGGAAAGCTTCAGTATCAGGATCGTATTAATAAACTCGGAAATAGGAGGTTGCGGTAAATCCTATTTTTCATGATAATATCGATAATATCGCAGCGAAAAAGTTCCCGAAATTAAATTGTAGATTATTATGATCAACTAAAAAAGCAACCTTAGAGTAAGCATCATAAGTTTGCGGTAATCGCATGTGAGAATAAGTTCCTGAAAGTCGCATTTCACCTTATTCAATACGATATCCTATATGATTACGAATCAGCCAAAATCAGTTCGTAACAGGATAATCCAACTATAGCACAGAAATTCGTTAGGTCTGTTTGGCATGCAAATTAGAAATAGAAAATCCTAATAAAGTAATTAAATTTAAAGATGATTATTGATAAGCCCCCTTGTTTAGTGTTCATTGTTGCTTGGAGTGCAGGTGCTCGACTCCTGCGGGAATAGCAAATGTTTTTTTTTGCATCGAAAGCGAAGCGGCAGGTGCATGAGCCTTGAGACCCCGCAGGTAGCGAAGCGAACGAGGAGGCTCAAGCCATGCCCGCGGAAAGCGAGCACCGGAACGGAAAGCAACAACTCGTTGAATGGATCACTATCTTTAATTTGCTTTTTGTAGAAATTACACTTGACTAGAGATAAGAAAGCGCCCGCCTGTAGCGGAAATCAACCTGTTCATGGAATAAAAAATTTATATACTTTCTTAAGAACCACCTTTAGAAAACATTACGAAGCACTGCGAATACTGGTTTCTTAGCAGCCGTTGTAACATACTGTCTTAATCTTCAAGAAAAGAAAGAGCAAGAAATCCATTTATTAAAACAAAAACGAGGCTAAGAATAATCTTAGCCCCGTTTTATGAATTGAATTACCACCAAACAATCGTTAAGAATGTAAGGATAAAAGTAAATGCAAATGTAGCACCTAGATATAAGAAGAACGCAGAAATACCGTGATTCTTTTCACTCATATGCATGAAGTAATAAAGTTGTAATACTACTTGGATTACAGCAAGTAATAAAATTATTGGTACAACAAAGTACTTTGAAAAGTCAGCTGCAACTGAGGTAAATGCAACTAATGTCATAAAAATCATAATTGCAAATGTAGTTACTTGACCACGCATTTCTTCTCTTCTTTTACGACGAGTATATTCATACTCTGTTTGAGATTTCACATAAACGTGAGCGTCGTGAGACATATTAACCAACAACTCCCATCAAGTATACTACTGTAAAGATAAATACCCACACAACGTCGATGAAGTGCCAATATAAAGAAGCAGTATAGTATTTTGGTGCATTATATAAGCTAAATCCGCGTTTAGAATTACGTAAAAGCAGTAAAACAATCCAACCTAGACCAATTACTACGTGAAGTCCATGCGTTCCAACTAATGTAAAGAAAGCGGATGAAAATGCACTTTGGCTATAATTAAAACCTAGGTGAACGTAATGATTAAACTCATAAATCTCTAAAGCTAAGAATCCAAGACCTAGTAAAACAGTAACCGCCAACCATGTTTGCATTCCTTTAAAGTTATGGTTCTTCATATGATACATTGCATATACACTTGTTAAAGAAGAAGTTAAAAGCAACATAGTCATAACAAAAGCAAGTGGCAACTCATAAAGAGAATGAGTAGAAAATTCCATTCCACTTGGTCCCTTGTCTTTAAGAGCTAAATAAGTAGCAAACAAACTAGCGAACAGTACAGTTTCTCCACCTAGAAATAACCAGAAACCTAAGAATTTATTTTTACCTTCTAAGGTTACTTGCTCTGGATGATCAGGCCAAGATTGTGGGGTGTACTTCGTATTATAGTCCATTATTATTTACCCCCTTTTTCATTCAATAATTCTTCTTTATGAATATGATAACCGTGATCATCTTTAACTGAACGAACTGCCATTGAAATTATCGTAATACCTATACCAATTACAATAACTAATGTACCTAATGAACTTTCGGCATGATATAGAGCACCAAATGCGGCTACAAATAAACCAAATGACATTACGAAAGGAATAAATGAGTTGTTCGGCATATGTATGTCAGAAATTGGTTCTGCATATGTCATTCCTTCTTTATTACCTTCTTGTTTCTCAATCCAGTAAGTATCTAGTCCACGTACAAGTGGAGTTTGTTTAAAGTTATAATAAGGAACTGGCTGTGGGATAGCCCATTCTAACGTACGGCCATCTTCCCAAGGGTCGTTTCCAACTTTTTCATTTTTAGCAATAGTGATAATGATGTTAATTACTAAAATGATTACACCAATTGCCATTAATGCGGCACCTAAAGAGCTTATTAAGTTGAATAAATCCCAACCTTGACCTTCTCGGAATGTAAATACGCGACGTGGCATACCCATTAGTCCTAAGAAATGTTGAATAAAGAATGTGCAGTGGAACCCTAGGAAGAAGAACCAGAAAGTCCATTTTCCAAGCTTTTCACTTAACATTTGGTTAAACATTAAAGGCCAATATAAGTGTAATGCTGCTAAAATAGCAAGTACTACTCCACCTACGATTACGTAGTGGAAATGGGCAACGATAAAGTATGAATCATGTAACTGATAATCTAATGGAGCGGCAGCTTGCATAATACCAGTTACCCCACCTGCTACGAATGAAGGAATAAATCCTAAAGCATATAGCATTGGAACTGTGACTTTAATACTTCCTCCCCAAATTGTAAGCAACCAGTTAAAGATTTTCATACCAGTAGGTACAGCGATAGCCATTGTAGCAACAGCGAATATAGCATTAGCTGTTGGTCCTAAACCAACTGTAAACATATGGTGAGCCCAAACCATGAATCCTAAGAAACCGATTAATACAGTTGCAAAAACCATGGATGAATAACCGAATAAACGTTTACGTGAGAATATAGAGAAAATCTCAGAGAATATACCAAAAGCAGGTAATATTAAGATATATACTTCAGGATGCCCGAAAATCCAGAATAAATGCTCCCAAATTATTGTATTACCACCCATCGTATGTTCAAAGAAGTTTGCACCGAACATACGGTCAAAAATTAAGAAAAACAAACCAACTGTAAGAGGTGGAAAAGCGAATAGAATTAACGCACTTGCAACAAATGTTGTCCAAGTCATTAATGGCATACGCATATAGGTCATACCTGGAGCACGCATATTAATGATTGTTACAAGGAAGTTAATACCTCCAATATAAGTTCCAGCACCGGCTATCTGAAGGCCTAGCGCGTAAAAGTCAATACCATGTCCTGGTGAAGCTAACGATAATGATGCGTATGAAGTCCATCCTGCATCAGGTGCACCGCCTAAGAACCATGATAAGTTAAGGAAAATTCCTCCGAATAGGAATAACCAAAAACCTAGAGCATTCAGAAATGGGAATGCAACGTCACGTGCACCAATCTGCAATGGCATAACGGCATTCATAAATCCAAACAATATCGGCATCGCCGCTAGGAAAATCATCGTTGTACCATGCATTGTTATAATTTCGTTAAATAAGCCAGCACTTACAAAATCATTATCCGGTTTTGCTAATTGTATACGAATTAGCATTGCCTCGATTCCACCGATTACGAAAAACAAACCGCCGGCAGCGAGGTAAAGGATAGCGATTTTTTTATGGTCTACTGTCGTTAAGAAGTCCCATACTGTTGCGCCAAAGCCTTTTTTCTTTGCGATTGAACTCACAACTTTAACCTCCTTTAATTTTTATCTATTGCATTACTTTTCAACAGATAATCCCATTAAGTATTCAGCAAGAGCATCTAATTGCTCATCAGTAAATTTTTTACCATTGTTTAATTGTTCAGGTTGTGGCATTTTGTTACCTGGTTTATAACTTTGTGGATCATTAATCCATGATTTGATATTTTCTTTCGTATGATCCATGAATCCAGCAACACGATTACGGTCTCCAAATGCACCTAAGTTAGGACCAACGCCTCCACCTGAACCTGCTGTAGAAACTGCGTGACATCCGATACAACCTGCACCAGTGAATAAAGCTTCACCTTGCTTAGCAGTATCTCCAACTGCAACATGTTCCGTAGTTTTCGCGCTTGCTACCCATGCATCAAAATCTTTACGATTCATTGTTTTTACTTTGAAGTCCATTAATGCATGCGAAGGACCGCAAAGTTCCGCACATTTACCATAGAAAACGCCTTGCTCTAAGCCAGCAGATTCTTTATCAAACTCCAAATAAAATTGGTTTACATTGTCTACGTTTGTATCCATTTTACCACCAGCTGTTGGAATCCAAAATGAGTGTTTTACATCAGCTGCTTTCAAATTGAAGTAAACTTTTTCGTTTGTAGGTACTACTAATTCTTGTGCAGTTACTACCCCTAAATCTGGGTATTCAAACTCCCACCAATAAAGTTTAGCAGTTACATTTACTGTAATAGCAGTTTTATTTCCTTCTGCATTTACTTCTTGCATTCCAGCTACGTCTGCATGTTTATACGTATAATAAACTGTAGGTACAGCAAGAATTAATAGAAGAATAATTGGAATAACTGTCCAAATTACCTCTAATGTATGGCTTCCTTCAACTTGTTTAGGAATAACATTTTCTCCTACTTTTGAACGACGGAATTTCACGATAGCAAGTACATAGATAATTACTACTACAATAATAACTAAAGCCATAATAGCAGAAGAAAGTAGTAACAAATTAAATTGATCTCTTCCAACTTGTCCAGCAGGTGTAAGCGTAGATAGGTATTCTTCGCCACAACCCGATAGGAAAATCGTTAGAGCTGCTAACACTGAAAAAAGTCGCCATTTTTTAAGCCCTTTCATCATAGCTAAATCAAACCCCTCTTTCATAGTTGTATTCATGTGTTGTTGGACTGTGGTTCATTTTATATGAATTCTTGTTGAGTAAAGAAAGAATCCCAATAGTTAAATAAAAATTGAAAAGATAATCATTGATACGAATAGGATGGTCATATAGTTTAGTGAATAAACAAACATACCAGTTGCCCATTTCAAGTCATCTTTCACCCTGAATCCTTTAATTGCAAGTAATAGCCAACCTATATTTAGTATAGTAGCTAGAACAATAAAGACAATTCCTAAATTCATCAATAAAAATGGTAAAGGGAATAGAAAAATTACCCATAGAAGCATTGAACGTTTAGTACGTGCGAATCCTTTTACAACTGGTAGCATTGGTATACCAGCAGCTCTATATTCTTCTGTTCGTTTCATGGCAAGTGCATAAAAATGCGGTGGTTGCCATACAAACATAATTAAGAATAATGCAAGAGCTCCGTAACTTAAACCCGGCTCAACTGCAGCCCAACCGATAAGTGGTGGTATTGCTCCTGAAATACTTCCTACTACCGTATTACTAACATGTTTTCTTTTTGACCACATAGAATAAAGAACTACATAACTAATGATGCCCGCCAGTCCCCAAACTCCAGCAGATGTTGAAGCAAGGAATAACAAAATTTCGCCTACAACTAATAAAGTAAGAGAAGTTGTCAGAACGGCAGTCGGTTTAAACCTTCCGGTAACTGTAGGTCTTGCTCTTTTACTTTTCATTATAGGGTCAATATCACGATCTATGTAATTATTCATGGCACCTGATCCAGCAATTATAAATGCTGCACCTAAAAGCGTATAAAACAATAGATCTAATTCCTGTAGAAAATTACGGTTAGTAAATTGAAAAGCTAACCAGATACCAGTAAACGTCGTTACTAAATTCGAATTGACAATCCCAATCTTAATAAGTGCTAGAAAGTCTTTGATGAAAGAAGTTGTTTCTGGAACTTTGTCAGTCTCGGTAGTAGCGGTAATTGAATGACTATTTGACATACTGCCCCTCCTTTCAAAGTTGTAAGCATATTCCGCTACCCTTTACTATATCGAAAAACCTTATTAATTTCCATAGTGAATAAAGTTTTTCGAATAATAAGTTCTAGAAGATTACTTTTATTATATAGAACAATATCAATAGTAAATCATTTCTTCTACTCTTTTGTGAAGGTTCAAGCACGAATTTATGAACAATTTGTGAAATGGTTATAGCATCTTTTACTGTTCAAAGTATAAACATTGTTTTTTCTTTCATATTTCGATATTATCAAAAAGCAGATACCGTCTTTTTAGACGATCAAGATACATAAAGTAGGTGGCACATTGCATATTCATAAAATCTTAAAATGGTTAGCTGTAGCTTCTACTGTTGGAATGCTTCTCATTCTATTAGGAGGAGCTCTTGTTACAAAAACCGACAGCGGGATGGGTTGCGGCAGACATTGGCCCGGCTGTAATGGACAACTTATACCAGATAAAATAACAACTGAAGTACTTATTGAATTCTCACATCGAGTAGTAACTGGTGGCGTTGGAATTCTAATTGTTGTATTAGCAATTTGGGCATGGCGTGCATTGGGTCACGTTCGTGAAACAAAATTTTTATCAACTATGGCAGTTTTCTTCTTAGTACTACAGGCACTAATCGGTGCAGCTCAAGTAAAATGGGGACAAGGAGATTTTATACTCGCTTTGCATTTTGGTATATCTCTCATTTCTTTTGCAGCAGTTCTATTACTTACACTACTTATTTTTGAGGTAGATAGAAAATTTGACACGGATAAAATAAGAATAGGTAAAACATTAAAGTTTCATACAATTGGTGTTGCACTTTATTCCTATATCGTTATATACACAGGCGCACTTGTTCGTCATACAAAATCAAGTCTTGTCTGTAAGGATTGGCCACTTTGTAGAAATAATGAATTTACGTTACCTACAAATTTATATGAGTGGGTTCAAATGGGACATCGAGCTGCAGCCGGATTGATTATTTTATGGATTCTCATTATTGCCATTCATGTAATTAGAAATTATAAAGAACAACGAGCAATTTATTGGAGTTGGATTATTGCATTAATTCTAGTTCTCTGCCAGGCTTGCACTGGTATGTTAATAGTATTCACTAAATTAAATTTATATATTGCATTGTTGCATTCTTTATTTGTTTCGTTACTTTTTGGATTGTTGTGCTATATGGTATTACTTCTATCCAGAAGTCGGTTAAAAATTTAGAAAAGCGCATCTTGTCTTCTTCAATTCCCGAGTGTGCTTTGTACTAAACCTTAATTACACTATTTTCAATAGATTTTGAGGAGTTGGAAGTGACTACCACTTCCAACTCCTCATTTTTGGTCATCTTTTGGCAAATGTTTGTCCTTCGCTCTCTTGGAAAGTGAATGGACATCGTGCATTGCGTTTTGATAATGAGAGATAAAATTCTTCCCTACTCTTTTAAATGCGTCCGAAGTTACAATTTCGGACGCGGTTTTGATACTTTATCAATGGTTACTACCTATTTTTCTCTATGTTCACTTGCCTAAGTAGCCAGTTCATTGATTGGACGAGGCATCTTGCCTTTCTTATTTCCACGGTTAATTGGAGCGCAATGCATCGACTCCTAGAGAATTTAGTTAGCAAATCTGGCCACTGGAAAGCGTCTGCATGCAGCGGAAATAAACCTGTTTATCACACCTCAATTGGTATACATCTCTCAAAAAGACCGTAGACCAACTCTTTTAGGGAGTTTTTCTACAGTCTTAGGTTGCTTGCCAATCTCAATCGTCGAAAAAGCTTTTTTTATTCTTTTTCTATTTCGATTAACAAGTCTCCAGTAGCGATTGTGTCACCTGCAACTACATGAATCTCTTTTATCGCTCCATTGAATGGAGCTTGAACTGTTGTTTCCATTTTCATCGCTTCCGTAATAAGTAGATGCTGCCCTCTTTTTACTTTACTTCCAATCGACACAGCGACCTTCAGTACAGTTCCTGGCATTGTGGCACCAATTTGTTGCTCATTCGCCACTTGGGCTTTTGCTCTAGATAAATGACTCACTTCAATTGTCATATCTTGAATCGAAATTTCACGCGGTTGACCATTTAATTCAAAGTAAATAATCCTATTACCATCATTCGTTGGCTCGCTTATTGAAACTAATTTAATTATTAATGTCTTCCCTTTTTCAATTTCAACTTCTATTTCTTCACCGAGTCTCATTCCATATAAGAATGTTGGAGTGTCAAGTACAGATACATCACCAAAACTATTTTCCGTTGTAGAATATTCATCAAATACTTTTGGATATAATGTATATGCTAGTATCTCTTGACTTGTAACAGCACGACCTAATTTATTGATTAGATTTTCTCTAATAGTTTGAAAATCCGCTGGTTCAAGTAACTCTCCTGGTCTGACTGTAATCGCTTGGCGATCTTTTAAAATTACTTTTTGTAGCTCTTTTGGAAAACCACCGTACGGTTGACCAATATATCCTTCAAAAAACTCGATAACAGAATCAGGGAAGTCTATTGTTTTCCCTCTAGTTATAACTGAAATTTCATCTAAATTGTTTTGTACCATGAATAATGCCATATCCCCAACAACTTTAGAGGAAGGTGTAACTTTCACTACATCACCTAATAGTAAGTTTACACGGGAGTACATCTCTTTTACTTCTTCCCATCGTTCTCCTAAACCAACACCTTTTGCTTGTTGCTGAAGATTACTATATTGACCACCTGGCATTTCATGTACATAAATCTCTGTATGCGGGCTAATCATGCCACTTTCAAAGTCTTTATAGTATTTGCGAACATCTTCCCAATAATAAGAGATTTTTTCAAACGCATTTACATCACCAATCACTTCTCTACTTCCGCCATTTAACGCATAACTTAAAGTACTCGCACTAGGCTGAGAAGTTAATCCAGCCATTGCACCTATCGCAGTATCCACGATGTCGACCCCAGCTTCAATTGCTTTCGCGTACATAAAGATGCCGTTTCCACTAGTATCGTGGGAATGTAAGTGTATTGGTAAGTCTGTTGCACTTTTAAGTTCGCTAACGAGCCGATATGCAGCTTCTGGTTTTAGTAAACCTGCCATATCTTTAATAGCCAAAATATGCGCTCCTGCAGCCTCTAACTCCTTGGCCATGTCTTTATAGTACTGAACTGTATATTTAGCTCGAGAGTCATTTAAAATGTCTCCTGTGTAACATATAGCCGCTTCAGCAATCTTACTCGATTGTCTAGTAGCGTCGATTGCTACTTCCATTCCTTTAATCCAGTTCAAACTATCAAAGATACGGAATACATCTATACCCGCTTCCGCTGATTCTTGGATAAACTCACGAATTACATTATCAGGATAGTTTTTATAACCAACTGCATTTGCACCTCGAAATAACATTTGAAAAAGAACGTTAGGAATCATTTCTCTCATTTTTAATAAACGATCCCAAGGATTTTCTTTTAAGAAACGATAGGCTACGTCAAATGTTGCACCACCCCACATTTCATAAGAAAATAAATCATGCATCCCTCTTGCTGATTCTTTAGCTATTCCAAAAATATCATGTGAACGTACTCTCGTAGCAAGAAGCGATTGATGTGCGTCCCTAAATGTAGTATCTGTTAACAGAACACCTTTCTGTTTCTTCACCCACTTAATGACACCTTGAACTCCCTGTTGTTCCAATATCTGTTTTGTTCCAGCTGTTGGTGGAATGGAAATATCCATCTTTGGTTTTCTAACAGCATTAAAAATAGGTTTAGATTTTTGTTCTATTCCTGGAAAACCATTAACTGTTACATTCCCAATATAACTTAATAATTTTGTTCCACGATCCTTTCTATTTGGGAACAAGAATAGTTCCGGCGTAGTATCAATAAAACTTGTATTAAAATTACCTGATAAAAAACTCGGATGCTTCACTACGTTTTCTAGAAAAGGAATATTTGTTTTAATCCCTCTAATTCGGAATTCTTGCAAATTTCTGACCATTTTAGCTGCAGCTTCTTTAAATGACATGCCCCAAGTAGAAACTTTAACTAATAATGAATCGTAGTAAGGCGAAATGACAGCACCTTGGAATCCGTTTCCAGCATCTAAGCGGACTCCAAATCCTCCTCCAGATCGATATACCATTAGTTTTCCTGTATCAGGCATGAAATTATTTGAGGGATCTTCTGTTGTTACTCGAGATTGAATAGCGAAACCAAAAAGAGGAATATTCTCTTGACTTGGTATTCCCATTTCTTCACTATTTAACGCTAAACCTTCCGCAATTTTTATTTGCGCATGGACGATATCTACGCCTGTAATCATTTCAGTAATCGTATGTTCCACTTGAATACGAGGATTTACCTCAATAAAGTAGAACTCATCATTTGTTACTAAAAATTCAACAGTACCTGCATTTATATAAGATACATTATTCATTAATTGAACTGCAGCTTGACATATTTTATCACGGAGTGCTGGACTTAAAGAATTTGAAGGAGCTATTTCAACTACCTTCTGATGTCTTCTTTGGATCGAGCAATCACGCTCGTATAAATGAATTAAGTTACCTGTTGTATCTCCAAGAATTTGGACTTCAATATGCTTTGGTTGGTTAATAAATTTCTCTACATAAACTTCATCTGAACCAAATGCCGCTTTTGCTTCAGATTTAGCACGTTCATAGGCGCTTTCAAGTTCTTCTTCAGAAGAAATAACGCGCATTCCACGACCACCACCACCTAGAGAGGCTTTAATCATAAGCGGATATCCGTGCGTTTGACCAAACGCCTGAACTTCTTTAATACTTCCAACTGGACCATCACTACCAGGAATGACAGGAATTCCAGCTTTGACTGCCTGCTCACGAGCTTTAACTTTGTCACCAAACATATCTAAATGATCGGAAGTTGGCCCAATAAAAATAATTCCTTCTTCTTCACAACGTCTTGCAAAATCTACATTTTCAGATAAAAAACCATATCCTGGGTGAATTGCGTCTGCTTTACTGTCTTTTGCAATCCGAATAATATCTTCAATATCCAAATAAGCATCAATAGGTTTTTTTCCATCCCCAACCAAATATGATTCATCTGATTTAAAACGATGGAAGGACCCACTATCTTCTCGAGAATATATAGCAACTGTTCGAAGATTTAACTCCGTACATGCTCGAAATATTCGAATCGCAATTTCGCCTCTGTTTGCTACGACAATTTTATTAATTCTCCCCAAAACTACACCCCTTACCCCTTGGTTTTTTCATACTTTACAAACATAGAAACATTCATCAATATACCAATTGCAGCAGATAATAATATAACGGAAGTTCCCCCATAACTTATAAAAGGTAGAGGCACTCCGGTAAGTGGGATTATTCCCAACATGCCACCTAAGTTCACAAATGTTTGAAAACCAATAATACTACCAATTCCCGCAGCAATCATACGTGCTTGTGGATCTTTTGTAGTTATAGCAATCTTGATCGCTTTGAAAACAATGAAAAATAGTCCACATAGAACAATCAGAACTCCTATTAAGCCAAGTTCTTCAGCAATAATGGCCATGATAAAATCTGTATGTGGCTCGGGAAGATACCCAAATTTTTGATTGGAATTCCCTAGGCCAAGCCCTTTTAAACCACCTGCTCCTATTGCAATATAACCATTTACAATTTGATAACCGTAGCCTTGTTCGAAATCAAAAGGATGGAAGAAAGCTTCTAATCGACCAAGTCGTTTCTCAGTAATCAATTTGTCTTTCATCATATAAATTACAAACAGACCTACCGCTAAAACAACACCTATTAATCCAATAAATTTTGCAAATGACTTGAATTTTATACCACTAGCTGCAATAACAGAAATTGCAACAAAACCAATAATCATTGTATTCCCAACGTCGGTTTCCAGCATTACGGAAACAAAAACAAAAAACAATACAATTAGTGGTGGACCAACTGATTCGTTTAACTTATCTAACGTTCCATTTTCATGTTTTTTCGCAAATATTCCAGCAAAATATAAAACAATTATTATCTTTGCAACTTCTGAAGGTTGTATGTTTCCAAAACCTAAATGAATCCAGCTCTGAGCACCACTTTCTCCACCAGTTCCGATAATGTGCACTAAGAATAAAAGAGTAAACATGATAAATAGCATTATTTTCATCATTGTTTTATTTTTATAATGCTTATAGGGGAAAAAAGCAGTTAAAAAAAACGCAGGTATGCAGAGCAATAGATTTAATCTTTGTTTTTTGAAGAAATAATCAGGCTCCCAGCCATAATTAAGCACTGACCAACCATAACTAGCACTATAAATCATCACAAGGCCAAATAAACACAGGGCTAAATAAATAAAAAATAAGGGATAATCAAAGTTTTTTAAATAACGTTTAATATATGGAATCATTTTGTAAAACCTCTATTTCATAATTTGGAGCGGACATATTAATCTATGAGTATATTAAATATTTCTAGTAAAAAAACTCAAACAGAAATTTTGTTTGAGTTTTGTAATTATTTTTCTGTATGGATCTCATGTAAAATTGATAACTCTTTTTCAAGTGAAGCCATAATTTCTCTTCCTTCACCCTTCTCTAATAATCCTAGCTTAACTGCAAAATCAATTTCACGTGATAAACCAAACATTTGAGTGTCTAGAACCTCTTCATATAGAGGACATTGAGGCATAGTTAAATTATCCATCTGCACTTTTATAAGCTGTGCGATTTTTTCGGCATCTTTTTTTAAAAGTTCTAATGCTTTGTCTTGATACGAAAGTTGTATATTAGTATCCATGAGGACGCCCCCATTATTTATGATTTCTATTTCTTTACCTCCCTAAAGTGTATCTTTTGCAATGAAAAAATGCAAGTTTTCTCTCATTCATATTTTAACTGATAAGAATTTATAACTTTTAATTTGCAACTATTTATACTTCATCACTTATCCTTAAAAGCATCTATCGCTGGCTTTTTCTTTTATAATTAATTATTCTTTTAGACTTCACAATTTAACGGTATACTTATTTAGATTAGATAGTTTAGAGGAGGCAATTTTTTTGGAACATATTATCCCTATTAAAGGTGCTGTCAAATTCAATATTACACTTGATCCAACAGTATGGATTTTTGATGATCGAAGAATCGACTTAGATGACTTTTTTTCTGGTAAGTATGAATATAAGGATGAGTTAGAAGAATATACAAAAGTGACTTCCGCTCATTGGTCTCGAGAAATAATAGAAGGGGCTACTTTCCCCCCAACCCTACAAACAGAAAAAAAATATGAGCGTACTAAAGTATTAACGAGTAGTTTTGGTGTTGAACCAAAGCAATTTATATTAAATGCTGAGCCACTAAAAGGTGCCACTACGCTTGTTATTGAAACTAAAGAGGGAGAACATTCATTTTCTTTTAACGAACTAGATTCTTTGTTATTAAAGTTTAGTCATAAAGGAAAACCACTTCGCGAAGATGGTCCAGTTCATGTTCTCAAAAAAGACGGATCCAATATCAATAATCCGATAAAGCATGTTACAGCATTCCGCATAGAATAGGAGTTGATTATATGAAGGTACAGTGTGCCATTTGCGATCGAATTGATGAACTTTCTAATGATTTGCCACTTGCTAAAAAATTGAGAAATCGTCCTATTCACACTTATATGTGCCCTACATGTCACGACCGAATTGAAGAAAAAACAAAAACTCGATTAGCGACAGGTAAATTCATTTTTTATAAAAGCTCCAAACTCATTGAAAATGAATTTTAATTAAGAAAAGCTTAAAGGCCCTACAATTATGGATAGAATTTTTATGGATCATAAAGTGACTAAGCCACTTTATGATCCATTTTTCGTTAATCTTGTGGCAGATGATTCCTTCACCATCGAGGAATTAATGAGAAGATTCTATCCAATGTAGATAATCCAGAAGACATAATTTCGGATTATCCGCGCTTCTTTGTCAATAAACACTAGTATTTTCCCTTGTCTTTACTAACTCTAAAGAATTCCTCTGATTTATTTTAACTTGGTATCGAAAAAGTAAAAAAGAAAAAATCAATCCAGATCAACCACTACTTAGATTAAAGCAAATACATAAGCACCTACCAATTGCCTTGACCAGCTAAACTTAATCTATCCGCAAGCACTTACCAATTGCATGGCTACCTAAACATTCCTCAAATACAGTAAATGAGGCGCCTAATGGATTATCTGTGGAGAGCGTGTGTTTTTCCGTACTCATTATTTACAATAAAAAAAACTGAAGGCAAACTCGATTTTTACCGAATCTACCTACAGTCTGAAGCTCCACTACTATCGTAGCTGGAGCTAGTTTGTATTAATCTATAAATCTTTTCTATGCAGTCGGACTTTGTTTTCTTTCTAGTCGTAAACGAATTTTGTATATGATAAGGATTAATGCAGCTACAATTAGACCTTCTACTACTGGAAGGAAAAACGCTAAGAATGTTAACATTAAACATCCTATCAACAAAAATGCATAAATGACTATGTTTTGTCCTAAACGTAATTTTTTTGCAAATCCAAGCTTGTAAACAACCACAGAAAGCAAGAAAATTATAAAAAATAATACATAACCCGCTATAGCGTAAGTTGGCATAGATTCATAAATGAATCTTGCAATACTAGACATTCTGCCAAATACGAATTGCTTTTCCTCCAAGGTTTTTCACCCTTTCAGTTACTATTCAAGTTCTGCACTTTTCTTTTTCTTCGTAACACGTTCACGTTCATTTTTCTCTAGAATTTTTTTACGTAAACGAATAGATTCAGGTGTTACTTCACAGTACTCGTCGTCATTTAAATATTCAAGAGATTCTTCTAATGTCATTAGACGTGGTTTTTTCAGTGTTGTTGTTTGTTCTTTATTTGCAGAACGAATATTGTTAGCAGCTTTTACTTTTGTAATATTGATTGTTAAATCGTTATCACGAGTATGCTCACCTACAATCATACCTTCGTAAATTTCAGTACCTGGTTCTACGAAAATTGTACCACGGTCTTCAACACCTAAAATACCATAGGTAGATGCTGTACCTGTTTCCATTGATACAAGAACACCCTTACTACGACCACCTACACGGCCTGCAGCCATTGGACGATAATCTTCGAATGTATGGTTAATAATACCATAACCACGAGTTAAAGTTAAAAATTCTGTAGTATAACCGATAAGTCCACGTGCTGGAACTAAGAATACTAAACGAACTTGTCCACTACCGTTATTTACCATATCTAACATTTCGCCTTTACGAGCACCCATTGACTCAATAATAGAACCAACGTTTTCTTCAGGTACGTCAATTTGTACACGTTCTACTGGCTCACTTCGAACTCCATCTATCACTTTTACAATTACTTCTGGTTTAGAAACTTGTAATTCAAATCCTTCGCGACGCATATTTTCGATTAAAATCGATAAATGCAGTTCTCCACGACCTGACACAATCCAAGCATCTGGAGAGTCAGTAGGATCTACTCGTAAAGATACATCTGTTTGAAGTTGTGCATCTAAACGCTCTTGAATTTTACGAGATGTTACCCATTTTCCTTCACGACCAGCAAATGGACTATTATTTACTAAGAAAGTCATTTGAAGAGTTGGCTCATCAATGTGTAAAATTGGTAGTGCATCTGGATGCTCTACTGGACAAATTGTTTCTCCAACATTGATATCTTCCATACCAGAAATAGCGATTAAATCACCAGCAGAAGCTTCCTCGATTTCCACTCGTTTTAGTCCCATAAATCCAAAGATTTTTGTAACGCGGAAGTTTTTTACGGAACCATCTAGTTTCATAAGTGATACTTGTTGTCCAACATGAATTTTCCCACGGAATACACGACCGATACCGATACGACCAACATAGTCATTATAGTCAAGTAGTGATACTTGGAATTGTAATGGATCTTCACTGTTATCGATTGGTGCAGGAATTTTATCTACAATTGCATCGTAAATAACTTGCATGTTTTCTTCTTGATCAGCAGGATCATCAGAAAGACTTGCTGTTCCATTAATACCAGATGCATATATAACAGGGAATTCTAATTGTTCATCGTTTGCATCAAGCTCAATGAATAATTCAAGCACTTCGTCCACTACTTCTGCAGGACGTGCAAAGTCACGGTCAATTTTGTTCACAATTACGATTGGTTTAATATTTTGCTCTAAAGCCTTTTTCAACACAAATCGAGTTTGTGGCATACAACCTTCATATGCATCTACGATTAATAGAACACCATCTACCATTTTCATGATACGCTCTACCTCACCACCGAAATCGGCATGTCCAGGTGTATCTAAAATGTTGATTTTTGTTTCTTTATACTGAATCGCTGTGTTTTTTGCTAATATAGTAATCCCACGTTCGCGTTCAATATCACCAGAATCCATAGCTCTTTCATCCACATGCTCATTCGAACGGAACGTACCAGATTGTTTTAATAATTGGTCGACTAATGTCGTTTTCCCATGGTCAACGTGTGCAATAATTGCAATGTTTCTTAAATCTTGACGTAATTTTGTCATATTTCCACTCCATATTCTTTTTTCGAGTCCATAACTGTGTTATTATATCACAAGGTGAAACTAAAGTAATAATTTTTTTAAACATTATTTTTGGAGGTAATGAATTGGGTAACATTAAGTGGATCTTTGTTCTATTTTCTCTAGGCGCTATTTTAGCTATGGCATTTATTGGTGTTGCGGTCGCATTAAGAAATATCCCACTAATTATTCTGGGCATTGTACTACTTTGTGTAGTAATGGGCTATGGTTTTAAAACTAAGAAAAAAATGCGTGATCAAGGATTATTATAGCAAGAGTCGGCAAATATTTTTTGCCGACCTTTTTATTGTTTCAGGCGAATGTAATTGGTTACTAATTCCTTATGCAAACCCGGTTTAGAAATTATAAAAGTATTTTGTTCTAATAAATTTATTGGTTCATTTGCAAGATTTGTCACAATTGCCCCTACTTCTTTAGCAATCACCATTCCTCCTGCAATATCCCAAGGTGATAAACGCATCGACATATAGGCATCTAATTTACCAGTCACCACATACGATATCTCTAAAGCTGCAGAACCATATGATCTCGTACCTCTAACTTTTTGTAAAAGCTTAATCATTCCTTCATGTTCAATGTGCTTATTTGGAACTACCCAACTTGCATTAATACCAATAATAGATTGTTCTATGTTTGCTTTTTTAACAGCAGGGATTCGTACATCATTAAAATATGCTCCCTCATCCATGGCGGCAGATATTAATTCATCTTCCATAACATTATAAATGTAACCAAGTACTCCAATACCATCTTTATAAATACCTAGTGAGATTGCAAAATTCTTTTTTTGATGGATGAAATTCATTGTTCCATCAATTGGATCAAGTATCCATATATATCCCTCTAAATCATGTAAGTCATCCCCAAATCCTTCTTCCCCCAAAATACGATGGTTTGGAAAATCTCGTTTAATATGATGAATAAAAAATTGTTCCGTTTCTTTATCGATATTTGTTACTAAATCATTTGCTTCTGATTTCGTTTCAATTAAAAGATCCGTCGTAAAAGAGGATTTTATTCTTCCTGCGGCTACTTTAATTAATGATTTTGCATACTTATCCAATCTATGTACGTTCACTATACCCATCCTTTCTTCCCATTGACTTCTAAGTATAAAGAAAAAAACACCGGCTGTCTTTCAATTTAGCAGGTGTTTTTTAAGTGATATTCATTAATAACCGTTCAGTCAAGTGCATTTAGTTCTCTCAATAAATAATGAATTTCTTTTAGTCTTACCTTAGTAGCATGTATTTCTTTTTCATTTTTACTATTAATAGCATCAAAAAGTGTTGCCAATTCATAATCCAGCTCTAATTTCAATGTATTAATCTTTTCTTTTTCCATGTCATTTTTACGAATAATATGAACAACCTGTCTCATCACTACACCCCTTTGCTTTTTATCATAATATTCAAAAATTTTATAATGATTTACGCTTTCTAGAAATTAATAAACATTTATTAACCAAAAAATCTACTTACATGATTTTTACCCATAATTACTATAAAATAAACATGCAAAGGGAAAGGAGTTTATAAAATGAGTAAAACTTTTTGGGAAGACAAAGATTTTAACGTATTCCAAATTGATGGATTAGAAAATAGAATGGAAGCGTTAATCAAAAATATACGACCAAAATTTGACGAACTAGGAAAGAAGTATAGTTTATACTTTTCTGGCGCTCTAGGGGATGAATATTTTGCACATGTTGCAAAACACGCTAGGCGATCTGTAAATCCTCCTAAAGATAGCTGGGTAGCATTTGCTCCATATAAAAGAGGCTATAAAGCATTACCTCATTTTCAAATTGGTTTATGGGGGAGTCATTTATTTATTATCGTAGCTGTTATTTATGAAGCTCCTGATAAAGTCGCCATTGCCGAAAGACTATTAAAGAAAAAGTCATTGTTAACAAAACTTCCAGATGAATTTATTATTTCTGGTGATCATATGAAGCAAGATGCAATTCCTTTGAAGGGCGCCAAAAAAACTGATATTAACCAGATATTAACTAGGCTGCGTGATATAAAAAAAGGAGAATTTCTTGTGGGTAGACATATAACTAGAGACGAAGCAGTAAAACTCTCTGAAGAGGAATTTTTACTTCTAGCGGAAGAGACCTTTGAACAGTTATTACCAATTTATAAAACCATGATTAATATTAAGTAAAAGAATGCCTCCAATAACTTGCTTAATAAACAGCTATTGGAGGTATTTTTCAGCCTCTAATTAAAACTCCATCCTCATTTTCTTTCATTTTTTTTATAATTGGATAACTTGCATAGCCGCTTTCTTTTTCAAAATCTCGAAAATAAGTTTTTTCCTCGGCAATTGATGGAACGATTTCTTTAAAACGGCGATACTTTTTCAATAGTTCTTCTCGTTTAACACCTTTTTCATACGCATTTTCAATTGCCTCAAAAAACTGCACGACATCTACTATTTCATCTGTCGACCAGTCTAGGGAAAATGGATAAGTATATTCCATTTATGTAGCCTCCTATAATTTCCATTTTTTTCGTATCTCTGTTGCCTCATTTACCATTCGCATAATTAATTCTTCAACAGTAGGTATATCTTTTATCAAACCTATCGCTTGACCTGCCCATCCAAATCCCTTTTCTGAATTACCTTCATAAATAAATTGCTTATTTGCCTTACCACTAATGTAGTCCTTTAAAGCATCATATGTCGAATTCTCTTTTTCAATACTTAGAATCATTTCTGTCCAACTATTTTTAATAGCTCTCGCAGGGGCACCTATTGAACGTTTAATGACAACAGTATCCATTTCTCCACTTTCTATTATTGCATTTTTATATGCATTAGATGCATGCACACATTCTTTTGTCGCGATGAAACGTGTGCCCATTTCAATTCCCTCTGCTCCTAGTGCGTGAGCAGCCATCCAACCTCTGCCATCCGCAATACCTCCCGAAGCTATTACAGGTATAGATACCGCATCAACCACTTGAGGAATCAACACCATTGTGCCAATGTCATCCCTCCCTAAATGTCCTCCTCCTTCCTGCCCTACAACCATTACAGCATCAGCACCTAGTTGTTCAGCTTTTTGAGCTTGACGTTTTGCCGCTACTAATACAAGTTTTTTAATAGTTGTATTTTCAAGTTTCTTTAAAATTGGAGATGGGTTTCCTCCTGTCATCGTAATAACTGGGACATTCTCATCTATTGCAACCTGCAACATATGCTCATAAGGTCTTCCCATTTGTCCTACAGCAAAATTTACACCAAACGGTTTATTCGTTAATTCTCTAACCTTATTTATTTCATTTCTTAGTTCTTCGGGTGTTGTTAAGCTCATTGCTGTCACTTGACCCAGTCCTCCTGCATTCGAAACAGCTGCACATAGTTCGGAATAAGCTAAATAAGCAAGCCCACCTTGGATAATTGGAAATTCAATTCCTAACAAATCTGATATCCTCGTATGAAATGTCACATTAA
This sequence comes from Psychrobacillus sp. NPDC058041, assembly GCF_042885655.1. Classification (NCBI taxonomy): domain Bacteria; kingdom Bacillati; phylum Bacillota; class Bacilli; order Caryophanales; family Bacillaceae; genus Psychrobacillus; species Psychrobacillus sp. NPDC058041. The sequence goes on along the minus strand of NZ_JBHVRO010000001.1, from coordinate 251,724 downwards.
TCCCCCCATTGTCCTTAAGTTTAAAAGAAATAGCAATCTGATTCAATTAACAAATATTTTTATAGTCACGTAGGTAAGGAAATGCTATAATTCACTTGTTTTAAAAAAAGTGCAAGGGGCCTTTTAGGCACAACAAGCAAATGATGGTTTAAAAATTTATATCTTCTGTCACCCATGCTTTTGTTCGTGATGAGCTTGCACGGAAGCAATTTGCAATGAATAGTTTAGAAAATAATATTAGAGGTGGTATGAACGTTGTCACAATTAGAAACTCCTTTGTTCGATGCATTACTAAAGCATCGTAACCGTCATCCTATCCAGTTTCATATTCCTGGGCATAAAAAAGGGAAAGGGATGGATCCTGCATTTCGAGAGTTTGTTGGAGATAATGTACTTTCCATAGATTTAATCAATATCGCCCCTTTAGATGATTTACACTCCCCTAAAGGTGCCATCAAACAAGCACAACAATTAGCTGCAGAAGCATTTGGTGCAGATCAAACATTTTTTTCTGTTCAAGGTACAAGCGGTGCAATAATGACAATGATCCTTACTATTTGTGGACCTGGCGATAAATTATTAGTCCCACGAAATGTTCATAAATCTATTATGTCAGCAATCGTTTTTGCAGGAGCTATTCCAGTATTTATTCATCCGGAAGTAGATAAAGAGTTAGGTATTTCTCATGGTATTTCAGCGGAATCTGTTGAAAAAGCCTTGGAGGCTCATCCAGATGCTAAAGGGTTACTCGTTATAAACCCAACATATTTTGGCTTTGCTGCTGACTTAAAAAAGATAGTTGATATGGCCCATGAACATGGAATTCCTGTAGTAGTAGATGAGGCACATGGAGTACATATTCATTTCCATCCCTCCTTACCAATTTCTGCAATGTCAGCTGGAGCAGACATGGCTGCTACTTCCGTTCATAAACTTGGCGGATCGATGACACAAAGCTCTGTTTTAAATGTAAAAGAAGGTTTAGTTTCAGCAAAACGTGTTCAGTCAATTATATCTATGCTAACAACAACTTCTACTTCCTACCCATTATTAGCATCATTAGACACTGCAAGACGCCAGTTAGCAATCCATGGGGAGGATTTAATAGGAGATACAATAAGGCTCGCAAAGGATACACGAAAGCGAATTAATGCAATACCACATCTTCGTTGTGTAGGAGAGGAAATTTTAAATTCTTCCGCTACATATGACATGGATCCAACAAAATTATTAATAAGCGTGAAAAATTTAGGGATTACTGGATATGCAGCAGAGTCGTGGTTAAGAGAAAATGCAAATATCGAAGTAGAGCTATCTGATTTATACAATATTCTCTGCTTGTTTACACTAGGAGATACAAAAAAAGAAGCAAACTTACTAGTGAACGCACTTGTAAGAATGGTAACTGCTTTTGAATCCGATGCAGTTATAGTAGAGCCATCAGTTACTTTACCTGATATACCTGGACTAGCGATGTCACCACGTGATGCATTCTATGCCCAAACAGAATCTATTCCTCTTAAAAAAGCGGAAGGACGGATATCTGCTGAGTTTGTGATGGTTTATCCACCTGGAATTCCTATTTTTATTCCCGGGGAAATAATTACCCAAGGAAATATCGATTATATCCAGATGAATATAGAAGCTGGTCTGCCTGTTCAAGGTCCAGAAGATGATACGTTAGAAATGATTCACGTTATTAAAGAGCAACAAGCGATTAAATAATACAATATACAAAAAGAGAGATGAAGTTTAAACTTCAACTCTCTTTTTATTATATAAACATTGCAATTAATGGACATATAAAAGCTCCAATCACTGCACTAATTGTCATTGATACAGAACCCAAGGAAAATGTTTGCTCTCCATATTCAGTTAACTTTGAAACACCAAAACCATGTGAAGCACTTCCGATCGAAACCCCTCTACTAATTGGCGTTTCAATACGAAATATTTTAAAAATTAATGGGCCAAGCAATGCCCCTGTTAAACCCGCTATAATTACGAAAACAGCAGTCAATGCAGGATTACCACCAATCGATTCACTAATTTGCATAGCAACAGGCGTGGTAATGGATTTCGGGAGCAACGAATGAATTAATTTATGTTCCATTCTTAACAGTTTAGCAAATGTTATGATACTTACTAAACCAGAAAACATCGCAACAATAATACTTGTTAAAATGGTAAGCTTATATTTTTTTATAAGACCCCTTTGCATATATAATGGATATGCAAGGCTTACAACAGCCGGACCTAGCATGGTGTCAATCCATTTTGCACCACTCATATAGGAATCATAAGAAAAAGAAAAAATGCTTAATAATATTATGATCAGAATTGTGGTTGTTAATATCGGTAATAAAAAAGGTGTTGTAAAGCGAACATTTATTTTTCTCATTAGAAAATAAATGAAAATAGTCCCCAAAATCATTCCAATAGCAATCATTATTCTTCCACCTTTGAGCCTTCTTTATTTTCTAAATATTGACATATCCTTCCCGAAACTACAATTGTAAATATCGTACTGACCATTACTGCAATTAGTACTAAAAATCCATGAACAGACAATAGCTCTGGATAATTCATAACTCCAACCGTTGCGGGAACGAAAAATAACGCCAATATACTAAGTAAAAAACCTGCTCCTTCTTTTATGAAAGAAACTGGTATTAATTTGAAATATAAAGAAATAAACAATAAAATTAAGCCTACTATACTTCCTGGAAATTTAATATGTAATGAATGCACAATGAGTGTGCCTATAAGTGAAAATATAAATAATATACCAACTTGAATAATTACTCTTATATATCGCTTCATACAAATTACTTTAAAAGGAATCCCCTTAAAGCCAAACCTCCTACTCACTTTGAATATGCACTATTTTACTCCTATTATTTCTCGAGGTCTATTGTTATTCCTAGAAAAACAGGGCAAGAAGACTCCAGGTCCTTTTAAAAAGAGCCACTTGGAAATGACGTTGCTTTCCGCTGCGGCGGACGCTTTCGCGGGCATGGCTACAGTCACCTAGGCCAACAGGATGTTGGTCATGAAGGCGTTGCCTCAGGGAAGAGGCGCCTTTAGTCTTCCTTCCCTATCCTGCGTTCCTGCGAGGCCTTCCGCTCATGCACCTGCCGCTCCGCTTTGCGTGCAGAAAACATCTGCTATTCCCGCAGAAGTCGCCGCCTGTGTTCCTATCAACTAGTATGTATGGGACGATTGATTCTTGCTTAGTAAGATAGATGACATTTAAATTCTATGAACATTAGTTAGGGAACTACATTTTATCCGGACGCACAAAATTTCACTAAGCAATAGCAACTCTTATCCACAACGTTTATAGGATGGCATGCACTATTAGACTATTTCTATCCTCTTCGCAATAGCTGGGCTAAATCCTCTTTTAGCTACTACTCACTTAATGCATAGTAGTGAAAGGTGGCGACTACAGTCGGAGGCCAACAGGATGTTGGTCACGAAGGCGTTGCCACACGATGTGGCGCTCTTAGCCTTTGTCCCTCTGTGAGACAGATGAGCCATCACAAACGACGCGAATGCGACGGTGATGGTTCATCGCTCACCCCGCGGAACGCGTCCACCTGAAACGGAAATCCACGGTATTATTTAATTCTTTTAAGTACTATGAACACTGGTTTCACAGGACGAAAATCCATTTGCACGTTGGATTGGAGCGGAAAGCGTTCGCCTGCAACGGATATAAACTTGTTCTTTGCTTAAAAAAAATACATTTACGTGAAATAATATTCACGCAAATGTATTACCCCTTACTATTCTATTCCCTTAATCGTATGCGGATCGATAAAATCATATCCTTTTTCGCGAAAACCTTCTACCATTCCTCTTAGGGCTTCAGAAGTCCACTTTCTATCATGCATTAATAAATTTGCACCGTTCGTCAAGTACTCAGTATTTAACATAATATCTGTTAATTTAGCAGAATCCATATATTGTTTTTCCCAATCATAGCCGTATGTCCAGTTCATAAGAAGCATTCCTTCACTTTGAACAAGTGCTCTACTGAAATCCGTATTTACACCAAATGGAGCACGGAAGAATTTAGGTTTTTCCCCAATAATGGCTTCCACAGTTTCGTTCACTTTTAGGATTTCTTCCCTTTGTTTGTCCTCAGTGCTATTTTTTAAATTCGCGTGTGTTTGTGTATGATTTCCTATAAGAAATCCCATATCATGAATAGCTTTTAAATCGGATTTTCCTTTTTCCGAATCGAGAAAATGGCCATTTACAAAAAATATAGCAGGTACATTTAATTCTTTTAAAGTCGTTGCCATTTCTACTGCATATTTATCTGGAGCATCATCAATCGTGAAAAGTATGACCTTTGGACTTGCATCACCGATAGGTTTAAAAGTCCAATTTGCTGGGTTTAATTCGTAGAGGACTTCTTGCTTCTCCTCTTCTACAGGTTGTTCTACATTTTCACCTGGTGTTTCCTCAATAGGTTCTACTGATGCCACTCCAGATGATTCTTTACTTTCTTTATCAACTTTCGTTTTTTCTTGATCCACTGTACATGCTGATAGGACAAGCACTAATGCTACAAATACAAACCATTTTATAAGTTTCAATTTAATCACCATTCCTTTCCATCCTAATTCTACCATTAAAAAAAGATAGCTGTGTAGAGTATATCCACACAGCCATTTTCAGTATCTTTAGTTATTTGAACCTTTTTTTCTTCTAAATTTTGCAAAAAACTCATATACCATTGGTACGAAAATTAATGTTAATAAAGTAGAACTTGTTAAACCACCGATAACCGTAACTCCTAAACCTTTCGAAATTAGACCGCTACCTTCTGCTCCAATGGCAAGTGGTATTAAAGCACCAATCGTAGCAAGTGCAGTCATTAAGATTGGTCGAAGTCGAGTTGCACCAGCTTCTAAAATGGCTTCACGCGTTGGAAGTCCTTCTTTTTCTTTATGGATTACTCGGTCAATTAAAACAATAGCGTTTGTTACCACAATACCAATCAGCATTAGCAATCCTAGCATCGAAGACACACTTAATGTTTCACCAGCAATTGCTAAACCTACTAGAGCTCCAATCGCAGTGAATGGTAAAGAGAACAGGATAGCAAACGGTGCAAGCCCTCCACCAAATGTAATCACTAGTATTAAATACACAATTGCAATTGCAGCAAGCATTGCTAATCCTAATTGTGTAAATGCTTGTGTAATATCTTCCGTAACACCAGCAGTTTTGATTTCTACTCCTGCAGGTACATCTAATTTATCAATTTTAGCTTGAATATCTTTCGTAGTTTTAGCTACATCTTTGGCAGTTAAAGTACCAGAAGCACTAGCAAAGATTTTTCCTTCTCGACGACTAACTGTGTCTGAACTTTTTCCTTTTTGAATTGTTACTAATTCAGAAATAGGAACTTCTAGCCCAACTGGAGTTGCAATAGTTTGTTTTAGTAAGTCATCTACGGAAGATGGTTTTTCCTTCTGCTGATCGATATACACATCCACGGTCTGATCATCTTTTGTAATAGTTGTTAACACTTCACGTGGGACGTTTGGGTTTAACTTCATACCAATTTGTGCTGTTGTTAAACCATATTGTGTCAATTTTTCTTTATCAACAACAAATGTATATTCTTTATATGATTTTGATAAGCTTGTATCGACATCTTTTAAATCCTTATCATCCTCTAATATAGTTGCAATTTTTTCTACTACTGGTTCAATATCTTTTTTGTTATTTCCATAAATGTAGTAACTTACTTTGTTACTTGAACCACTTGTAGAGAATTCTTGTGATTTCCATTCACCTTTCACATCAAATGCTTGAATATCTTTCAATGCATCTTCTTTAACTTTGGAAAATTCCGCAGTATCTGAATCGAATGTAACATACATTAAAGCGCTATTAGAAGCACCTGGAGACATTGGATTTGCTCCACCGATAGATACTTGAACAATATCCACTTTGTCTTTCTTCAAGAAATAGTTTTCTACTTCTTCCACACTAGCATTTACATCCTTAGTAGTTTCACCAGCGTCAGGTGTATATGTTACATACATCATTTTTTGTTCTTCATCAGGCAAGAAGCTTACTCCCACAACTGGAATTAAAAACAAACTTGCTGCTAAAACAATAACAGCTGAAATGGACGTAATTGCTTTATGATTTAATGCACTATTCAATATTTTTTTATAACCTGTTGCAAGTTTTCCTTGTGTTTCTTTATGTGCTCCTACCCCTTTTTCCATATTCTTTCTGAATAAAGTGTGGGATAGCATTGGAACTATTGTAACTGCAACTAAAAGAGATGCAAGTAGGGCAAATACCATCGTTAATGCAAATGGTAAAAATAGCTCTCCTACCATGCCACTTACTAAGCCAAGTGGTAAGAATACAGCAATCGTTACTAAAGTGGATGACATAATCGGAATAAACATTTCTTTTGTCGCTTCACGAATTAAATCTCTACCTTTTAGTTTTTCGCTTGGTAAACTCATTCGACGATAGATATTCTCCACTACAACAATCGAATCATCAATTACCCGAGCGATCGCGACCGTCATCGCACCTAAAGTCATCATATTTAATGTAATATCCATTTGGTTCAATAATATAAACGCAATTAATATGGATAATGGAATTGAAATAATCGATATGATTGTTGACTTAAAGTTACGTAAAAATAATAAAATAACTAAGACTGCAAATAGTGCTCCAAACAACGCCTTATTGATCATCGTATCAACAGAAGCTTCAATTGGCTCTCCTTGGTCTAATGTTACCTTAATATCTATGCCATCAAAATCTTTGTTTAACTCAGGGATCATATCTTTTACAGCATTTACTACTTCTACGGTATTTGCATCTTGTGCTTTCACAATTTGAATAGCAATCGCTTCTTGACCATTTGTACGTGAAATAGATTCCGCTTTACCAATAAAGTTAATTTTAGCGATTTCCTTTAATGTAACTGAACTCATTCCAGTAGGACTTGCTACAGGAATTTTAATATTTTCCAAGTCTTCTAATGTGGTAACTTTCCCGTCTACTACAACTGATTGTTCTTCATCATCAAATTGAAATAATCCTAAAGGCATTGTTACATTAGTTCCTTGTACAATCATTTTAACCGTAGATTCATTTAGTCCTAATTGAGCCAGTTTCTCTTGGTCAAAAACTAAACTTACTTCTTCTACTTGTTGTCCTGAAACCGCTACGGAAGACACGCCTTCAATACCTTTTAGTTTAGGAACAATTATTTTTTCTACATCGTTTGTTAACGAATCTAAATCTTTTTGTTTATTTGAAACACTTAATGCGATAACTGGGAATGCATTTATGCTAATTCTTGCAACCGAAGGATCTTTCACATTATCTGGTTTCTTTATCTTGTCTAATGCGTCTTTTACTTCGGTTTCCGCTTCCTTCATGTCAACTCCATATGTATACTCAATTTGAAGTGAAGAGGCATTTTGAAAAGAAGTTGAACTAACCGTTTTCACACCTGCTAGATTACTAACTGCTTTTTCAAACGGTTCGGATACGTCCTGTGCAACTTGTTCAGGTGTAGCACCAGGGTAAACAGTTGTTACAGTAATTACTGGTATTGTAATATCTGGAATTGTTTCAAGTTTCATTCGAGTACCTGCATAAATACCTGCAACAGTTATTATTAATGTTAAAAGCCATACTGCTAATTTATTCTTCATTACGAAGTTAATTATGGAATTCATTATTCTCCCCCATGTTTGTTTATTTTGACCAGTCAGTCACATTACTTTATAATAGTAAATGACCAGTCAGTCATTCGTCAACTTTTTAGAAAGCAGGGTGTTCATTTGCCAGATAAAAAATTATTAATAATTGAAAAAGCAGTTGAACTATTCGCAAAAAATGGCTTTGAAACAACTTCTGTTCAAGAAATTACGGAAGCTTGCGGCATTTCCAAAGGAGCATTTTATTTATATTTCAAATCAAAAGAAAGTTTACTTTTCTGCATATTTGAATTATTTATTGACAGAGTTTCTAAAAAAATTACGAGCGTATTTGATATGGATAGTTCACCAAAAGAGAAACTTAAACTATTTTTATGTATTCAATTTGAAGAAATAGATCAATATTCCGACTTTATATTAATGCTTTTGAGAGAACAAACAAAACCTGATGACAGAGAGTTATTCATATTAATGAAAGAAATGGATAAACAACTAAATGATGCTTTAAAAGCTTTGTTAGTAGAGGCATATGGTTCAACAATACAAAGTCATGTTCCTGATATGACTGTAATTATTAAAGGAATCATTAAGGGGTATGTTGAATTAATTATTATGTATAATAAAAAATTTGATTTTAAAAAGTTAGCAACTTTTCTACTAGCTAGAATTGATTCTTTAGCAGCTGGCCTAACGACTCCCTACTTAGAAGAGGAATTTTTAGTGAATATAGAAAACAAAAAAACTACTTGAAGATGAAAATCCCATCTATCAAGTAGTTTTTCTTATAATTTTATTTTGAAAGAATATGGATTGGATGACCCATAACAACTTCTGCAGCTTCCATTGCAATTTCTCCAAGTGTTGGATGTGCGTGAATTGTCATTGCAATATCTTCCACTGTCATACCAGCTTCAATTGCTAAACCAAGTTCAGCAATCATATCTGAAGCTCCTTGACCTACAATTTGTGCCCCAAGAAGTAATCCATCTTCTTTGCGAGAAACTAGTTTAACGAAACCATCACCAGCATTTAGTGCAAGTGCGCGACCATTTGCACCAAATGGGAACTTCCCAGCTGCAACGTCATATCCTTGCTCTTTTGCTTGAGCTTCATTTAAACCAACTGTAGCCATTTCTGGATCTGTAAAGCAAACTGCTGGGATTGCTAAATAATCCACAACAGAAGATTGACCAGCAATTGCTTCTGCAGCAACTTTACCTTCATATGATGCTTTATGAGCAAGTTGAGGACCTGCTACAATATCACCGATTGCATAAATATTATTTATGCTTGTACGGCATTGTTTATCTACTTCTAATAATCCGCGTTCAGCAAATTTGATACCTAGCTCTTCTAGACCCATTTCGTCAGTGTTAGGTCGACGTCCAACAGTAACTAATACATAATCAGCTTCAACTTTTTTCTCTTCTCCGCCAACTTCATATGTTACTACTACGCCAGTTTCAGTTTCTTCTACACCTTTAGCAGAAGCTTTAACCGCGATTTCAACGCCTTTTTTCTTCAAGCCTTTTTTAACGATAGTAGTCATTTGTTTCTCGAAACCAGCTAAAATGTCATCGCCGCCTTCAATAATTGTTACATTAGATCCTAGGTTAGCAAATGCAGAACCTAGTTCTGTACCAATATAACCTCCACCGATTACAACAAGGTTTCCTGGAATTTCAGGTAAGCTTAAAGCACCCGTTGAGTTAAGTACACGTTTAGTGTATTTAAACGTTGGAATTTCTACTGGACGAGATCCAGTTGCTATAATTGCATTTTTAAATGTATATGTTTGAGCAGATTTTTCATCCATTACACGAACAGTGTTAGCATCAACAAAATATGCTTCACCCATGACTACATCGATTTTGTTTCCTTTTAAGAGACCAGAAACACCGCTAGTTAATTTTTTTACAACGCTATCCTTGAAAGCTTGAGCTTTTGAAAAGTCAATTTTCACATCAGTAGCTGTAATACCCATGTCATCTGCATGTTTCGCTTGTTCAAAACGATGTCCAACAGATATTAACGCTTTAGATGGTATACAACCAACGTTTAAACAAACGCCACCGATATGTTCTTTTTCTACAACTACTACTTTTTGTCCAGTTTGTGCAGCACGAATTGCAGCTACATATCCCCCGGGACCTGAACCAATAACTAAAGTATCTGTTTCAATCGGGAAATCTCCTACTACCATTTTTTACGCCTCCATTAATAATAATTCTGGACTGCTTAGCAAACGTTTAATATGGTTCAACGCATGTTGAGCAGTCGCACCGTCGATCATACGATGATCAAAGCTCAAAGATAATGCTAACACAGGAGCGGCTACAATTTCACCATTTTTTATTACAGGTTTTTCTGAAATTCTACCAATCCCAAGAATTGCAACCTCTGGATGGTTAATAACTGGTGTAAACCATTGGCCACCAGCAGACCCGATATTCGTAATAGAGCATGATGCGCCTTTCATTTCAGAAGGTGATAATTTTCCATCACGTGCTTTACCTGCAAGTGTGTTAATTTCATCTGAAATAGCAAATACTGATTTTCGGTCCGCGTGTTTAATAACAGGAACTAATAATCCCTTGTCCGTATCTGCAGCGATTCCAATATTGAAATAATGCTTTTGAATAACTTCACTTGTTGCATCATCATATGATGTGTTCAATTGAGGGAATTCACGTAATGTACTAACTAATGCTTTTACTACATATGGTAAGTACGTTAATTTAATATTTTTCTCAGCAGCAATGTCTTTGAACTTTTTGCGATGGACAACTAGTTCTGTTACATCTACTTCGTCCATTAATGTTACATGAGGAGCAGTGTGTTTAGAATGAACCATTGCCTTTGCAATTGCTTTACGAATACCAGAAATCTTTTCTCGCGTTTCTGGGAATTCACCTTCTAATGAAATTGGTGCAGAAGCTTTTTCTTCAATCTTCGTTTCTTTCGGTGCTTCTTCCGTTTTTGTTTCGATTGCAACTTCAGCAGGCTTTTGATCACCTGATAAGAAAGCTTCGATATCTTCTTTTAGAATACGACCATTTTTCCCAGTACCAGAAACTTCAGCGATGTTTACTTCGTTATCACGTGCAAATTTACGTACTGATGGCATAGCGATTATGCGTTTGCTACCTTTCGCTACTTCTTTTGGCTGTTCATTTGATAATTCTTTCTTCTCAGGAGCTTTTGTTGCTTCTTTATCAATCGCTTGACCTGCTTCTGCTGTAGATTGAACTTGTGCTTCAGTTTTTTCAGTTGCAGCATTAGACTCGTTGTCATGTCCTTTAAAATGTAAATCTTCATATCCAGGAGCATCTAATCTTATTAGCACGTCTCCAACTACTGCTACTGTACCTTCGCTTACTAAAACTTCCGTAACTTTCCCTTTAACAGGGGATGGAATTTCAACGACTGCTTTATCGTTTTGGACTTCGCATAAAATATCATCTTCTGCAACTTCGTCTCCTGCTTTCACAAACCATTTAACGATTTCGCCTTCATGTATACCTTCTCCGATATCCGGTAATCGAAATTCAAATGCCATAGTATTCACCCTTTCTATTTAAAAATTGTGTTATTAAAATGTTAATACTTTTTTAGCTGTTTCTACTATATCCTTAACTCCAGGTAACCAAACTGTTTCTGCTTGAGAGAATGGGAATACAGTATCTGGAGCAGCAACGCGTAATACTGGCGCTTCTAAACTTAAAATAGCTCTGTCTGTTATTTCTGCAACTACATTTGCAGCGATACCAGCTTGTTTTTGTGCTTCTTGAACAACCATAGCGCGACCTGTTTTTTCAACTGATGCAATAATTGTTTCAATATCAAGTGGTTGAATTGTACGTAGGTCCACAACTTCTACAGAGTGACCTTCTTTTTCTAACTCTTCAGCAGCTTTTAAGCTTTCATGAACCATTGCACCATAAGAAATGATGGTTAAATCAGTTCCTTCACGTTTTACATCTGCTTTACCAAGTGGAATTGTATATTCTTCTTCCGGAACCTCGCCACGGAATGAACGATATAATTTCATATGCTCCAAGTAAATAACTGGATCATTGTCACGGATAGCTGAGATCAATAAACCTTTTGCATCATAAGGTGTAGAAGGAATAACGACTTTTACTCCAGGAGTTGATGTCATTAATAATTCTAAGCTGTCTGCATGCATTTCAGGTGTATGTACTCCGCCTCCAAAAGGTGAACGAATCGTAACAGGGGCATTAAATGCTCCTCCTGTACGGAAACGCATACGAGCAAGTTGACCACTAATAGAGTCCATTACTTCAAAAACGAAACCAAAGAATTGAATTTCAGGAACTGGACGGAATCCTTGAAGAGATAGACCTACTGCTAACCCACCAATTCCTGATTCAGCTAGAGGAGTGTCAAATACTCGATCTTCTCCAAATTCTTTTTGCAATCCTTCTGTCGCACGGAATACTCCTCCGTTAACGCCTACGTCTTCACCGAAGACTAGAACGTTTTCATCATTTTTAAGCTCTGTACGTAGTGCTTCCGTAATTGCTTGAATCATCGTCAATTGTGCCATCGGTTACTTCGACTCCTTCTCTGTGTAATAAGCTAATTGCTCATCTAAGTTATATGGATTTTCCTCATACATGATATTAATCAAATCTGTTACTTTTTGTTTTGGTGCGCCATCTGCTTTTTTGATAGCTTCTTTAATTTCTTCTTTTGCTTTCTCAATAACTTCTGCTTCTTTTTCTTCGTTCCATAAACCTTTACCTTCTAAGAAAGTACGGAAACGAACAAGTGGATCTCTTTTTTCCCACGCAGAGTCTGTTTCAGAAGTACGATATCTAGTTGGGTCATCACCAGCCATCGTATGTGGGCCATAACGGTAACATACAGTTTCGATTAATGTTGGCCCTTCACCTCTAAGCGCACGCTCTCTTGCATCTTTTGTTGCAGCATAAACTGCTAATGGATCCATACCATCTACAACGACACTTGGAATACCTGCAGAAATACCTTTTTGAGCAATTGTTTTCGCAGCTGTTTGTAATTCACGAGGTGTAGAAATAGCATATTGGTTGTTTTGAACGATAAACACCGCAGGTACTCGGTAAGCTCCAGCAAAGTTAATTCCCTCATAGAAATCACCTTGTGAAGATCCACCGTCTCCTGTATATGTAATTGTAATCGCTTTCTTACCACGTTTCTGCATTCCAAGAGCTACACCAGCAGCTTGGATGAATTGTGCACCAATAATAATTTGAGGTGGGAAAACATTCACACCTTCAGGAATTTGGTTCCCCATGAAATGTCCTCTTGAAAACAAAAATGCTTGCCATAATGGTAAACCGTGCCATACGATTTGAGGAACATCACGATAACCTGGTAGGATAAAGTCTTCTTTTTCAAGTGCAAATTGAGATGCTAACTGAGAAGCTTCTTGCCCAGCTGTTGGAGCATAGAATCCTAAACGTCCTTGACGGTTTAATGAGATAGAACGTTGATCTAGAATTCGCGTATAAACCATACGACTCATTAATTCTACTAATTCTTCATCTGATAAATTAGGGTTTGCTTCTTCGTTTACAATTGTCCCTTCTTCGTTTAAAATCTGGAACATTTCAAACTTTTCTTCAATTTCTTGAAGCGTTTTCTGTGGATCTAACTGCGGTGACTTTTTTGCAGCCATAATAGCAACTCTCCTTTTCTTCTGTATTAAAATTTCTTATTACAATAAGTAATACAACAATATTTCATTTCTAGTATACTCAAGTTTAAAACTTCGGTCAATCATCTAAAACGAACGATTCCTTTTGAAAGAAAATTGAAAATCTTCATCGCTGTACTAGTGCATATTTTTGTCTGTATTATATCAGACTATCAATCTGATATAATACAGACAACACAAATACTGGTTACTCAGACTGTAAACAACCTCTGAAAAAATAGTCAGGAAGACAAAGCGAATCTGGAAAAAAGATGTTTGCTTTCCGCGTACGTATCATCGAGACTCCCTTACAATTCATGCTTAAGTGCACAGAAAAATAATAAATTTGATTTTTGATGTAACTATTCTATGAAATTTTTCTACTAAAATAGGATTTTGCTTTTGCGCAAGCTTGTGCTGGAGCATGAGACCAGTGGGATTAGAGAGACAAAAGAGACCCCACACAAATACCTTCATATTGTTTAATTATGTATTCTATACCCGTTTTTCAACGTAAGGTGCTTTTTATTTACCTTATTCTTTAGCTCAGTTCCAAGCGAAGGAGGAGACTTGTCGCTAGTCCGTTCTTCCACTTGAATCAGGTATCTTTTTCCTCTAGTTTCTAATCAAGGAGTGCTCTCTTATAAAAAGCAAAAGGGTTTCGAGAATTTTGACATTCACGAAACCTTTTTCCTCAAGCTAACCTTACTTTAGTCTGCTTTCGTTATTTATCTTCTTCAAATGAAGCAAAAACTTTCTCTTTTACTTGGTTTAATTGTGTAGTAAGCTCGTTGAATTTTTCTACAGCTTTTTGGACAACTTCATTCTGTTCATTAACCTCTGCAACTTTATCTTGAATCGTCTTAACTTCCGAGTCTTCTTCTATTAACATGTTATATAACTCATCTTGTAAATTAGCAAGATTATTATATTGTTCTGTTAATGCATCGTAGGCTGCATATCTATTTTTCAATGCTTCTTCCATTTTTTTAAGATTATCCTTTTCCGAATCATCTTTTGTATTGGAAATAAGTGTATCAATATCTACCATTTTTTCAGATGCTTTTTTTATAGATGCAGATTCTTTTTTCACTAGTTCTAAACGCTTTTCCAATAAATTTGCATTTTCTTCTACCTGTTTTGTCAACTTCTCTTTTTGATCTTTTGTTAGCTCCATCATACTTTGAAAATTTGCTTGTTCCTTTTTTTCAGTTTCGCTAAGTTCTAATTGCACATCTCTATAATCCGACTCTGAATTATAAATTTCAGTTAAAATGTTGGATAACTTTTCTTCCGTATTTTCTCTGAAAGAACAAGCTGATAACAATAAAACTAAGCTCACCGTTACAATATATTTCATTTTTTTCACAAAACACCCTCCCATATTTATTTCACTATAATTGTTCTAGCTTCTAAATTCAACTGACTAATTGGCTCTTTTTGTTTAGTTAATGATCATTTTTCGATATAATAGAAATATGAACTTTGAAAGGACGATCCATATGATATTAATGAAAGATATTGTGAGAGATGGTCATCCGTCTCTTCGTAAAAAAACAACAGAAATGAATTTTCCATTATCGGAAGAAGATCAAAAACTAGCATCTGATTTATTAGAGTATGTAATTAATAGTCAAAACGACGAGATGGTAGAAAAATACAATTTAAGACCAGGTATAGGCATTGCAGCTCCTCAAGTCAATGCTGAAAAAAGAATGTTTGCATTACATTTAACAGATGAAGAAGATAACATAGTAAGCTTTGTTGCAATTAACCCAAAAATTATTAGCCATTCTGTAGAAAAAACTTATATTACTGCTGGTGAGGGTTGTCTATCTGTAGATGAAGTTATTGAAGGTTATGTTCCAAGATATTCACGTATCACTGCTACTGGATTTTTGTCTGACGGAACACCATTTAAAAAACGTTTAAAGGGACTAACTGCAATAGCTTTCCAACATGAGTTAGATCATTTAAATGGCATAATGTTTTATGACCATATTAATAAAATCAAT
The DNA here is from genome assembly GCF_042885655.1 of Psychrobacillus sp. NPDC058041. Taxonomy (NCBI): domain Bacteria; kingdom Bacillati; phylum Bacillota; class Bacilli; order Caryophanales; family Bacillaceae; genus Psychrobacillus; species Psychrobacillus sp. NPDC058041. The sequence continues at coordinate 236,278 of NZ_JBHVRO010000001.1, read as the reverse complement.
CCGTATGCAGAAATACCAGACGCAGTAGCATATGACCGATCTTAATAAGAACAACGCAAGCGTCCTTTAAGTGCATTTTGTCTTTACTATTTCCAAGGTGCTTTGGACGAAACACTGACTACACTATTACCGTAGTATTTTAGCTCGTGAAGTGATTGCATCACTTCACGAGCTATTTTTTTCGGTAATCTTGTGCCGGATGTTTGTCCGTCACCTTCCCGCGGAACGCGTCCACCTGAAACGTAAATCCGCGCTATTATTATGTTCCTAATAAGCAAAGCATCTTAAAACGCGCTCATTTATCACTGTAAATGAGCACGTTTTCTTATTAATTATTCAAATCCTCTATTCGAGGCATTGCTGACAACGCTCCAAACTTTGTTGCACAAATGGCACCAAGTTTATTACCAAATGAAATATAGTCTACCCACTCATCTTTGGTTTTTGGTTTACCTTTCAAATGAATCTGATTAAGTATACCTGCCATAAATGCATCCCCAGCTCCTGTCGTATCAACAGGTTCTACTTTTTTTACTGGGACATGTGTCATTTCATTATTTATTACCGCATAAGTTCCTTCTTCACCTACAGTTATAAGTACAACTGGAATTTGATACATTTGTATATGTTCAATTCCTGCTTCCAAGGTTTCCGTTTTAGTTAGAAAGAATAGTTCTTCTTCTGTTAATTTTAATAAATCTACTTGTGAAAAAAATGAAATAATTGTTTCTCTACAAATTTCTTCGCTTTTCCATCTTAACGGTCGAATATTTGCATCAAAAGACAACAATCCATTCAAATCCTTAATTTTAGCTACTATCTGTTTGGTAGTATTAAGTGCTATTGGGTGGAATAAAGTGCCGGAGCAAAAATGAAAAACAGATGCCTTTTGAAAAGCTTCTTCATCTAATAACGAGAATTCTACTTGAATATCTGGCGTTTCATCCACATATGAATGAAAAATTCGATCATTATTTTCGGTCAAATGAACATATACACCACTTACCCGTTTTTCGGGATTTATTAATGCATAGGACAGATCTACCCTTTCTGCTTCAAGTTCTTCAGTAACAAACTTCGAAATTGGGTCTTCTCCTGTTATTGTTATAAAAGATGAATTTGCACCAAGTCTGGAAATTCCAGCTACAACATTTACTGTGGCTCCTCCTAAAAACTTGCTAAATTGCTTATTAGTCGAGTCATCTCCGATATAATCCACAAACGCATCTCCGTATATTAATACATGTTTTATTGATGAACTGCTCATGTAAATCTCCTTACTATTATTAAATGAGTTGTAACTGTTTCATTGCGTTAATGAGACCATTTTCCGAAACATGATCTGTAATTAATGTCGCATATTTTTTTAATTCCTCTATGGAATTCCCCATTGCCACACTAGTTCCTACATATTCAAACATTTCTAAATCGTTTAGTCCATCACCAAATGCGATTGCATCCTCAGGTGTTTTATTTAAATAGGATAAAAGAAATTTTATTCCTTTGGCTTTGGACACACCTTTTGGGAGAACATCACATGATACTCGGTGCCAACGGACAAACTTTAAATTTGGAAAAGTTTTTTCATATAGCTTTTGATCATGAAAATCACAAAAAATTAGTGCTTGATGAATATCATTTGATAAAAAAAACTTTTCTTCGGTTCTTGGCATCGAGATTTTCAAAGTGGATAAACTTTCGAAAACGTATTCACTATTCGGTAGATTCGACACAAACTCGAAACTATCCATATAAACTACTGGTTGCTCACGTTTTTTTGCAAAATCAGTTAACCTCTGCAGCTCATTTTTAGCTATCATACCTTTGTGAATAACTTCTCCTTTAAACTGAACGATTTGACCATTATAACAAATGAATGAGTCTATGTTTAATTGATCTAAAACATTTTTTGCGGTGAAAGGAGACCTCCCTGTTGCAATAACTATCTCATGACCATTTTTCTTTGCTTCATTTATCGCTTCACTTACTCCTACAGGTATATTTTTATCTTCGTCTAATATTGTTCCATCAATATCAAAAAATAATATTTTCTTCTCCATAAAAAAACCTCATTTCATATTACTAATTATTTGACTTTTCAGTTTAGATACTTTACATATTTTTCGATCCCATATATAATAGGGTTCAAGGAGTGGGTGGCCATGTTGAAACGCCTGAAAAGGAAATTGTTGAGACGGCTCGGTGGAATACTCAGAAAAAAAACGATTGCCTAAATTTTTATGCCCTTCATATTTTGGAGGGCTTTTCTTTATTTTAAATAAGCGGCATGATAATATAAAGAGAATTGATTTATTTTGAACGTGAAAAAGGAGAGTATAAAATGATTTATAAAGTTTATTATCAAGAAAATGCACTAGAAGTACCAGTTCGCGAAAACACAAAAAGCCTATATGTTGAAGCAGAATCAGAGCGTGAAGTTCGTTCTATTCTAAAAGATCGTAAGTATAATATCGAGTTAATTCAACTTCTTGAAGGTAATCATTTAGAATACGAACAAGCAAGTTTGAATTTTAAAGTCGAGAAGATATAATCTATGAAGTTTGTAAAGAATGATCAAACAGCAGTTTTCGCCCTCGGCGGACTAGGCGAAATCGGCAAAAATACTTATGCTGTTCAATTTCAAGATGAAATTATTTTGATTGATGCTGGGATTAAATTTCCAGAGGATGATTTATTGGGAATCGATTATGTTATCCCAGACTACACTTATTTAGTAAAAAATGTGGATAAAATAAAAGGTCTTTTTATTACACATGGTCATGAGGATCATATTGGTGGAATACCTTATTTATTGAAGCAAATCAATGTACCTGTTTATGGTGGGAAATTAGCTCTTGGCTTACTTCGAAATAAATTAGAAGAACATGGATTACTTCGTCAAACTAAAATGAATGTTATCGAAGAAAATGATGTCATTAAGTTTAGAAAAACAGCAGTTAGTTTTTTTAGAACGACACATAGTATTCCTGACGCGTTCGGAATTGTTGTAAAAACACCACCTGGGAATATAGTACATACAGGTGATTTTAAATTTGATTTTACTCCTGTTGGCGAACCAGCAAACTTGACAAAAATGGCTGAAATCGGAAGTGACGGCGTTTTATGTTTACTTTCAGATAGTACGAATGCAGAAGTTCCGAACTTTACAATGTCAGAGCGTAAAGTTGGAGAGAGTATGGATTCCATCTTTAGAAAAGTAAATGGACGAATTATTTTCGCTACTTTTGCTTCAAATATTCATAGACTTCAACAAGTAACAGATGCAGCTGTACAACATGGCCGGAAAATAGCGGTTTTTGGAAGAAGTATGGACAACGCAATTACAATTGGTCGTGAATTAGGCTATATTACTGCACCTAAAGAAACATTTGTCGATGTTAGTACATTAAATCGTTTGCCTGCTAACGAAGTACTAATTTTATGTACTGGTAGTCAAGGAGAACCTATGGCGGCACTTTCTCGAATTGCAAATGGAACTCATCGCCAAATTCAGATTCAGCCAGGAGATACTGTCGTATTTTCTTCTTCTCCAATCCCTGGTAATAGATCAAGTGTTAATCGTACAATTAACCTCCTTTATCGTGCTGGTGCCGAAGTAATACATGGGTCTCTGAATAATATTCATACATCTGGACACGGTTCTCAAGAAGAACAAAAGCTTATGCTTCGTCTAATGAAACCTAAATTTTTCATGCCGATTCATGGTGAATACCGTATGTTAAAAATTCATACAGAACTTGCTGTAGACTGTGATGTACTTCCGCAAAATACCTTCATTATGGAAAACGGGGATGTTCTTGCATTAAGTGCAAATGAAGCTCATGTAGCTGGCCGGATCCCTTCTGGAGATGTATATATTGATGGAAGTGGTATTGGCGATATAGGCAATATTGTACTTAGAGATCGCCGTATTTTATCAGAAGAAGGTTTAGTCATCGTAGTTGTAAGTGCCGATATGGAAAAGAAAAAAATTGTTTCTGGACCTGATATCATTTCCCGTGGATTTGTGTATATGCGTGAATCAGGTACAATGATTAATGAAGCACAGCAAATGTTAAACAAACATTTACGCTTTACAATTCAAGATAAACCTGCTGAATGGTCAGAGTTAAAAAATGAAATTACTGATGTTTTAAGCCCATATTTATATGAAAAAACAAAAAGACGTCCAATGATTTTACCTATCATAATGGAAGTATAATAGGTAGTAGTAAACCTCAGATTACTATAATCAAAACAATAATGAAAGCCACCAGTCTAACTGGTGGCTTTCAATTTATAGAATCATTAATTAGCTTTTTGTTACAAAAAAACAAGACTGTTCACGACACCTTTCGTTTTATCTACTGTTTATTATTCCCACTATGACTTACTTGAATTAAAGGTGATGCTTCTACAGAATAGAATATCCTCAAATCATGGAGAGCTCTCATACATCCAACATATAATAATTTTGCCTCCTGCTTTGTATCCTTATAGTGTCTTTCATCCACATCTATAAGTAGCACTGCATCAAATCCTAACCCTTGAATAGCATGAGCCTTGAGACCCCGAAGGAAGCGAAACGAACGAGGAGGCTCAAGCCATGCCCGCGGAAAGCGAGCGCCGGAACGGAAAGCAACAACTCGATGCATGGATCACTATCTTTAATTTGTTTTTTATAGAAATTACCCTTGAATAGAGGTAAGAAATCTTCCGTCTGTAGCGACAATCAACCTGTTCATGGCATAAGAAAGTGGTCACTACGACAAAAGGTTTCGAGATTTTTGACATTCTCGAAACCTTTTTTCTTTCAACTAGAAGCACTGAACTTTGCTTTAAGAGTTAAATATCCATTATTTTCCATTAAGATAAAACTTTTTTCTCAAAACGATTAATATCGACATCTGCACCAATGATAATAAGTACATCATTTAATTGCAGCTGCTCATCTGCTTGTGGAGATACAATAATATTGTTCCCTCTTTTCACTGCAACAATGTTGATTCCATATCTCGCACGAATATCTAAATCGATTATAGTGTGCCTTGCAATTTTTTCATTCACTTTAATTTCCATTATTGAATGTTCATCAGACAACTCTAAATAATCGAGAACATTATTTGAGAGGATGTTATTAGCAATACGAATCCCCATATCGCGTTCTGGATGTACTACTTGATCTGCACCAATTTTTCGAAGTACTTTTTCATGATAATCATTTTGGGCTTTTACAGTAATCTTTTTAACTCCTATTTCTTTTAGCATTAGTGTAGTTAATATACTAGATTGAATATCATCACCTATAGCTATAATTACATGTTCAAAGTTTCGAATACCTAAAGATTTTAATGTTGTTTCATCTGTAGTATCTGCTACAACTGCTTGGGTAGCAATTGGAGCAAATTCATCTACTCGATCAGCTACTTTATCAATTGCCATCACATCGGCGCCTTGATCAACTAATTCTCTTACTATACTTCCTCCAAAACGCCCTAAACCAATGACAACAAATTCTTTTTTCACGCCAATACCTCCCTACAATTCGAATGCACTAAGTTTACCATAACAAAATGAATAGTAGAAAGGGATTGTACCTCAATTTTTTTGTTCTTTCATAAGATATACAAGACGTCTTTCCAACATCTGCATTCCTTGTTCACCTGATTGATAATGTCTTAGCAAAGCTTTCTTATCAAATAAATAATAGGCAGGGACAGTTCTAGTTTGAAACAATTTAGTTACTAATAGTTCGTGATCCAGACATATTGGGTTAGTCAAGTTCAATTGATAAGCAGTTTGTTTGATAAGATAATCATTTACATCTTCAGACGTTCTAGGCATATGAATACTAATTATTTTAAACCTATTACCGTATAAGCTTTTCCATCTATTGATGTACCCCATCGCATTTTTACATGAATTACAGCTAATAGACCAAAAATGTATAATTACTGGTACATCTCCTTTAATTTGATCGCTTGTTATTTGACCATTAATCCATTGCAAATGCCGTGGAAATTCTGGTAACTCCTCTCTTAACTTCATTAGTTCACTCCCCTTTTGTATAGTCCTCAGCTATTGTATGCATTTTACATAAAATTGACTGTTCTTCTAGCTACTCCAATACTGTTAAAACTGAATACATATATAATCAACCGTCTGTTTGGAGGAAACCCCGAAAACATTCCAATTGCAGTTAACATCCAAGCTTTTATTTTTTTTGAATAAAATTAAATAAATTGTTAAAGTAAACTTAAAGTTGTGTTAAAATAAACTTTGTTTGAAATTAGAACGTCATTTCACTTCCAAAGGAGTTTCTATATATGCAGATCGGGAAGAAGATTAAACGTTTACGACTAGAAAAAGGATTAACTCAAGAAGAACTAGGGGAAAGGACAGATTTAAGTAAAGGTTTTATTTCTCAATTAGAAAGAGATATTAATTCCCCTTCAATCGAAACACTTTTTGCTATATTAAATGTGTTAGGGTCTAAACCGAAAGACTTTTTTGATGATGAACATGCACGAACAAAAGTCGTTTTTTCAATAAATGAACAAATAATTTTTGAAGACGAAGACAAAAACTATAAACTAAGTTGGCTTATTTCCGAATCTAATGAAAATGAAATGGAACCAGTTCATATTACATTAGGAAAAGCTGGCCAGTTTAAACAATTTGAACCTTCTCTTTCTGAAACATTTATCTATGTATTACAAGGGAATGTAAAACTGACTCTTGGAAAACAACAATATACAGCCTCAAAAGGAGAATCCATCTATTTTGAAGCTTCAGATAACCATTTATTAGAAAACATATCCGATGCCGAATCACAAGTTATTTATGTTGTCACAAACTCTTATTTATAAATAGTGTGCAAGCATCAAACTACAAATTGGAGGATTATTATGCTGGAGACATCTATTATTCGTTTCGAAAATGTTACAAAATTTTATGACGAAGATACTACTGTATTAGATAGTATTAATTTTGAGTTGGAACGTGGCAAGTTTTACACTTTATTAGGACCTTCGGGTTGTGGGAAAACCACCATCTTACGATTAATCGCAGGATTTATGCAACCCTCAAGCGGGAACATTTATTTTAATGGAAAACTTATTAATAATGTGCCCGCAAATGAACGCCAAGTAAATACCGTATTCCAAGATTATGCTTTGTTTCCACATTTGAATGTATTTGAAAATGTAGCATTTGGTCTTCGAATAAAAAAAATAGGAAAAAAAGAGATTGAACAAAAAGTATTAGAAGCACTTAAGTTTGTTAACTTAAGTGGTTATGAAAATAGAGAAATTGTTGAAATGTCAGGAGGACAAAGACAAAGGGTTGCGATTGCAAGAGCAATTGTAAATGATCCAGAAATTATTTTACTAGATGAGCCTCTATCCGCTCTAGATCTAAAGCTTCGTTCAGAAATGCAATATGAGCTTCGTGAACTACAACAACGTTTAGGGAAAACATTCATATTTGTTACGCATGACCAAGAAGAAGCGCTAGCAATGTCAGATGAAATTTTCGTATTGAACGAAGGACATATTGAACAAAGTGGAACGCCGATGGATATTTATGATGAGCCTATTAACCGTTTTGTTGCCGACTTTATTGGAGAGTCAAATATTGTTTCTGGAACTATGGTAGCTGACTTCCGAGTACAAATTGGAGGTAAAGAATTTGAATGTGTTGACCAAGGGCTAACGCCAAACGAACATATTGATATTGTTATCCGTCCAGAAGATTTAGAAATTACAAGCGTAGAAAAAGGAAAGATGAAAGTAAAAGTGGATACGCAATTGTTTAGAGGTGTACACTATGAGCTATCAACGTATGATGATGAAGGAAATGAGTGGCTCGTACATTCTACTAAAAAAGCAGAAGTTGGAGAATTTATTGGTTTAGACTTTGATCCAGAATCGATACATGTTATGCGATTAAATGAAACAGAAGAAGAATTTGATAAACGATTAGAATCATACGGAGAAGACGCTTATGCAGACTAAAAATACAAAGTCTCTTTATCTAATCCCGTATTTTGCATGGATTGTTTTATTTGTCATAGCTCCTATTGCACTAGTCACTTACTACTCTTTCTTTGATTTAAATGGTAATTTTTCAATAGAAAACTATAAAAATTTCTTTACATCTGTTTATTTAACATTAACAATTAGCTCGTTTTGGTACGCTTTTCTAATAACGCTATTCACTTTATTAATAGCTTATCCAACTGCCTACTGGTTGACAAAAACAAAGCATAAACAATTGTGGTTATTATTAATTATTATCCCTTCTTGGATTAATCTACTATTAAAAACTTATGCGTTCATCGGAATTTTCGGTTTATACGGACCAATTAATGCGTTTTTAAATGTGTTTGGAATTGGGGATAAGCAAATATTATTTACGGATTTTAGTTTTATTTTTGTATCCGTTTATATTTTTATACCATTTATGATTCTTCCTATCTTTAATGCTTTAGATAAATTAAATCCTTCTTTAATTGATGCTAGTAGAGATTTGGGTGCATCTAGTTGGACAACTTTTTTAAAGGTTATTTTCCCATTAACCGTTAATGGTGTAAAAGCAGGGATACAAGCAGTATTTATCCCTTCCCTCTCTCTATTCATGATTACTCGTTTAATCGCTGGAAATAAAGTTATTACTCTGGGTACTGCGATTGAACAACAATTTTTGGTTACCCAAAACTGGGGTATGGGTTCTACCATTGCTGTTTTCTTAATCATTTTTATGGTTATTATAATGATTATTACCGGTCAAAAAGATAAGGGGGCTATTTCTCATGGAAAAAACAAGTAAAACCGCTAAGTTTTATTTAGCCCTCGTTTTTATAGTTTTATATACGCCGATTCTCTATCTTATCTTTTATTCATTCAATAGTGGCGGCGCAATGAATAATTTTGAATCATTTACATTGGAGCACTATGCCGCGGTCTTTTCTGATACAAGACTTATTATGATCCTTATAAATACGGTAATTGTTGCTTTGCTTTCTGCATTATTTGCAACGATAATTGGTGTTTTTGGTTCCATTGGAATTGTTTATATGAGAAATAAATCTATCCGTAATTCCATTCTATCGCTGAATAACGTACTAATTGTTAGTCCAGACGTTGTTATTGGAGCTTCCTTTTTAATCTTCTTTACGATGATTGGTGTTAAATTAGGTTTTGCATCTGTATTAATTTCGCATATTGCATTTAGTATTCCAATTGTTGTACTAATGGTTTTACCGAAACTTCAAGAAATGAATAGTTCACTCATTGATGCTGCTGCTGACCTTGGTGCAACGAGAAGAGATATTTTTACGCGTGTTATTATTCCATTTATTAAACCGGGGATATTTGCAGGATTTTTTATGGCATTAACTTATTCGCTTGATGATTTTGCTGTTACTTTTTTCGTAACTGGAAATGGATTCAGTACATTATCTGTTGAAATATACTCAATGGCACGTGCAGGTATTACATTAACGATTAATGCATTATCTGGTATTATCTTTATCGTTACACTTGTTCTTGTGGTAGGATATTACTTTATGAGCCAGCGTGGTAAAAACCCTATTGGAATGGGGGTTCGAAAATGAAAGATATTGTAAAAGCAATAATTGCTATTGTTGTTGTATGTATTTTACTATTTGTTGCAAACGATTTATTAGATAAGAGTTCTGGAAAAGCAGGAAGTGATACGGTAACTATATTCAACTGGGGTGAATATATTGATCCAGATGTAATTGCTCAATTTGAAAAAGAATCAGGGTATCGTGTGGTTTATGAAACATTTGACTCGAACGAAGCAATGATGACAAAAATTGAGCAAGGTGGAACTTCTTACGATATCGCAATTCCTTCTGAATACGCGATTGAAAAGATGAAAGAAAAACATTTACTTTTACCAATTGATCACGCCAAAATACCTAATTTAAAAAACATTGATCCATATTTCTTAGATTTATCATTTGATAAGAAAAACGAATTTTCAATTCCTTATTTTTGGGGAACTGTCGGCATTGTTTATAATCCTACCTTGTTAAATGGACAAACTTTTAAAAGTTGGGATGCACTTTGGGATCCATCTTTAAAAGGAAAGGTTTTATTAGTTGATAGTGCTCGTGAAGTGATTGGAATGGGTCTAAATAGCTTAGGTTTTTCGTTGAATTCTACTGATGAACATGAATTACAAGAAGCATCAGCCAAGCTCAAAAAACTTACTCCAAATGTAAAAGCTATAATTGGTGACGAAGTGACTCAGCTTATGGTAAATAAAGAAGCAGCTGTTGCGCTCACTTGGTCAGGACAAGCAGCCGATATGATGTCAGAAAATGAAGACCTTGACTATGCAATACCTGAAGAAGGTTCCAACTTATGGTTTGATAATATGGTTATTCCTAAAACAGCCGCAAATATAGAAGGTGCTCATGCCTTTATCAACTTTATGCTTAAACCGGAAATAGCTGCACAAAATGCAGATTATGTTGGATATTCCACTCCTAACAAGGCTGGAATGGATTTAATGGATGAAGATGTTATCTCGGATGAGCGTTTTTATCCCACAGAAGAAATGCGAGACAACTTAGAAGTTTATAATAATCTTGGTCTTAAAATGCTTGGGGAATACAACGAGTTGTTTTTAAAGTTTAAAATGGGGACAAACTAGTATCTAGAATCGTCTATAATAGGCGATTCTAGATTTTTTTTATTTTGCCTCAAATAAATGATAATGAAAATCTGCACGCTTTCCGCGGACGAACTGCCAAGCCTCCTGGGCCAACATGATGTTGGTCATGAAGGCGTTGCCTCAGGAAGAGGCGCCATTAGCCTTCCTTCCTATTGCAAGATCGCTGTAGGGTCTTTGTAACACTTTTTTCCGTAGGACTCTCGCGAATTTTCGTCACAAAATATATGCTTCTAAAAAACAACAGACTAATTTGAAAGTTAGTAACCATTTTCAATTATTCGTGACACGAAGGTTTTTATTCTTATGAGAATATGGTAGAATCGATAGACGTTGATAAAGATTAACGAGAAAGTAGGAAATATCCGTTGAAGAAATCAAATCAATTTGCACTTTACATTCTAATGTTTAATATGTTTATTGCAACGGCAGGAATAGGACTAGTTATTCCGGTAATGCCTCAATATTTACAAACGTTCGGCGTTGCAGGTCAAGCACTTGGTTTTATTATTGCTTCCTTCGCCTTAGGACAATTTTTATTGTCACCTTTAGCTGGAGATCTATCTGATAAGTATGGACGCAAAAAACTTATTATTACTGGATTAGTCATCTTTTCGGCATCTCAATTATGGTTTGGAGTTGCTACTCATGAATGGATGCTATATGTTGCACGTTTTATAAGTGGAATTGGAGGAGCTTTTTTAATTCCTGCTACGATGGCATTTGTTGCTGACCTCACAACGATTGAATCCCGTGGAAAAGGAATGGGCTTAATAGGTGCTTCGATGTCCCTGGGATTCATGATTGGACCAGCACTAGGTGGATTTTTAGCAAAAGTTAGTTTAACCTTCCCATTTTACATGGCTTCTTTAGTGGCTATCCTTTCTGCAATAATCTCATTTTTCATTTTACCTGATATTAAAAACGCTATCTCTAAAGTACCTTTAGGAAAGAAAAAGAGTGAAAATATCTTTACTCAAATGAAAAGATCGGTTAAAACTCCTTATTTTATGATATTAATCATCATTTTTGTTTTCTCATTTGGTATCGCAAATTTCCAAACAACATTTTCTTTATACGTCGATCATAAATATAATTACACTCCACAAGATATTGCTATTGTTTTAACTGTCGGTGGATTTATAGGAGTTATTGTCCAATCTGTCATTGTAGGAAAATTATTTAATCGTTTCGGAGAATTAAATGTTATTTTAGTCAACTTAGTTGTTGCTGCTTTAGCACTTTTACTATTCTTCTTAGTAAATAGCTTCGGGCTTGTATTAATCGTAGCTGCTATTTTTTCAACTGCAACAACGCTTATTCGCCCTTCTGTTAATACAGTCGTTTCAAAGCTAGCAGGTCATGAACAAGGTTTTGCAGCAGGTATGAATAATGCCTACATGAGTTTAGGTAATATGATTGGTCCTGCACTTGCGGGTATGTTTTTTGATATTAACATCAATCTTCCGTTTATGATTGGTTCGGGTATTTTATTAAGTGCATGGGTTGTTACATTGCTCTGGATAAAGAGAAGTAAGCCAATTATTAATTAAGAAGTACGAAAACCCCATTTAAGTGCATCTTGGCTTCACTAATGCCCGAGTTCTTTGGACGAAACATAGGTTACACTATTACCGTTGGGATTGTGTAGCTGGAAGTGACTGCGTCACTTCCAGCTACACTTTTTTTCGGTAATCTTGTGGCGGATGTTTGTTCGTCGCACTCTTGGAATTTTTGAGGACATGATGCGTTTGTTTTAGCTAATTAGAGTAAAAATACTCCCCTACTCTTTTAAGAGCTTCCGAAGATACCATTTCGGAAACTCTTCTCTTCTTTATCTTTAGATACTATCTATTTTTTCTCTGGTCCCGCTTGCCATATGGCTAAGCAAAAGAAAGTGCCAGTTCGTTATTTCGACAAAGCATAATGGCTTTATTATTTGCATGTTTGATTGGAGTGGAAGGCGGCGACTCTTAGGGGAATAGCAAGCGAATCAAGACCCTGGACGTAGCGTTAAATTGTTCAAAGGCGTGTTGGCCCGAAGCGGCTTGATGCTTGCCCCCTTGAAAGCCGTCCACCTGCAGCGGAAATCAACCTGTTCCTGTCATCATTTCATCTACATTCTTATCTGATGCAGAGGGTATGAATACTCTATTGAAAGCGAACGCACTCTTTTATATAAATAAATACTACTTATTTTTCTAGTTCTTTTTATACAGATATAAGTAGGGGAAAAGGAAAAAATTGTCTCAAAGCAACCAATTATAAGGTGAAAGCTACCAATTTTACACGGAGAGCAACTAATTCAGTGACGAGAGCAACCAACTTATCGTAAAAGCAACCATTTCTCAATTTTAAGAGTTAACTTTATATGAGATGACCCAAAACACCAAGTACAACTAAAATTACCATGAATCAGAATCATATCATACCTAATTTACAACTTTCTTGTTCTTCAAAAAAACTGGAAGTGAATTTTTTCACTTCCAGTTTTTTATCATCTTTTCTTTTTTTCTTTTACAAGCTTTTCAACATTACTTGTTTCGATAGTAGTCTCTATTGATTTTTTATTCTGTTTCATTTTATAAAGAGGCGCAACTAATTGTCTAAAACCAAATCTTCTAATTGTGATATCAATAAAAAATAATAGTATAGCTGCTAGAATAAGTGCTTGCTGAATGGATTGCTTCTCTGCGCTTTTTATGTCCATTGGGCGGAATATCTCTGAAGCATCTGTAAGCAACTTTCCACTTGTCCTACTTGTTATTAATTCTAACTTACTTGTGTTCGGCTTTTGCAACTTATATTCTTCACTATAAGGTATCGAAACACCTGTTTGATACACCGCATTTTGTTCGTTTGAAACTCGGAAGAATACAAGTCCAGGTTCGCTTTCGATCGTAACTCGAGATTTTCCAGGAGCAAGAGGCTCTGAGGTAACAGGTAATTCCTCACCTTTCTCATTCACAGCAGCTATTTCAATAAATGAAGATTTTCCGGATGGATCAGTTACTGTATAGCTGCCATCACTCGCTTTTTGAATTTGAAAAGGAACTTCACTATATGCTGGTAATAACCGTGAAACAGCTGTGTTCCAAAAATTCCCCCAATTATTCCATCTTGCGAAATCCCCGCTCCACTCTCCGGTAGAATCAGATGTAAAAGCAATTGTTCTACCTAACCCATACATCCATTCTGCTATAATTGGATCTTCTTTCTCACTTTCCGCTATTATGGATGCCGTTTGCTTCGGAGTTGTTGCAATATAAGCATTCATCTGTGGAACCCCTTCAGCAAATAAACTACTCCATGATGGATCACCATAAATAATCGGATAGAAAGGATTATCTTCAATGTATGTGCGAGATATCATCGCTGTTTCCGTCGACATGATAGCAGGAATAGTTGATTCATCCGCGACATCATAGAAGGTTCCCCCTCCCATCTCTGCTAAACTTTCTAGTAGTGCTCGGTCCGCATCTTGTCCTACCGCGACAGTCGAAATTGTAATATTGTCCTTTTCCCCTTCTTCAATTAAAGTTTGATAATCACTTCGTGTATATGACTGCCCATCGGTTAATAATATGACATGCTTCCGCTGAAGTTTTAATGGAGCTAAACGTTCATAGGCAAGTGCAAGACCCGGATAAATTTCAGTTCCACCACCAACCCCAACCGATAAAATAGCATCCAAAGCTTCCTCTTTATTTGTAAGAGGAGCTGGTTCAATTATTTCCCATGGTCGATCATCAAATGCTATAAATCCAAGTGTATCTCCTTCACGTAACATTTCAACCGAACGAGCTGCTGCTTCTTTTGCATATTCAAATTTAGAGCCACTCATACTACCTGATCGGTCCATAACAATAACTAAGCCTAGGGATGGCAACTGATGTTTTCCCTTAATTTCCATTTCCACTGGAAGTAACTTTTCAATTGGTGTTTTAAAATAACCACCTAAACCAAAACTGCTGTTCCCCCCAACCATCATAAATCCAACACCGAAATTTTTCACTGCTTGTTCAAGTACCTTCATTTTTTGTTCTCCAACAACATGACCAGGAACATTATCAAAAATTATTGCATCATACGCTAAATAATTCGATAAATCATATGGAAGCGCTGTTGCGTCAATAACATCTGTTTTAATTGTGGCTTGATCAATAACGTTAGGAATATTAGAGCTATTCCCAGCATTAGTAACGATTAATAATTTTGGGGATCCTTCCACGTTCGTTACGCTCGTTAATTTATTATTTTCAATTAATCCGTCACCTGGAACTATAACTTGCACCTCATATTTTAATAATCCTTCCCCAGTAGAGGCATTTCGGAATGTAAAACTATTTGTACCTTGTTCCAAAGAAACTTGTTCACGGGATAACAGCTGATCATTTTGATAAAGAAGTAGTTCTCCTTTTGTATCGGTAGTCGCTTCTAATTTGACATTTAGTTGTTGTTGCTCTCCTTCAAACGCAACTGGTGGTGTTTCTAATGAAGTGATTGCAACATCCTCAGAAGCTATTCTTTCCAATTGCACGACATCAATAGTGACATTCCCACCAGCTATTTTCCCTAGCTCATCTGAAACAGAACCGCTTGTTTCTAACCCATCCGAAAAAAGGACGATTCTAGTAGCTTTATTGGGTTCTACAATACCTGTTGAGAGTTGCAATGCTCTTGCAATATCTGTCTTTCCAGGAGCTTTCATTGGTGTGAAAACTGGTAAATTTACTTCCCCAGAAGTTAATGCAACCTCTGTCTGAAAGTCTTCTGCAAATGTATATACTCCAACCAGATGCGAATTCTTTCTTGATGAAAAACTTTTTTCTATCCATTCTACCACTTGTTGATCTGTGCCTTGAACAGAAGCAGATCGATCAACTAAGAAGATTACTTGTTCGTCTTTAATTGGCAATAAAAGATAAGGATTCGTTAATCCTAAGATTAAACATAAAATAGCTAAAAGACGAATAAATAATACTACTTTTCCTTCACTTCGAAATACTTTAATATCTTTTTTCCATGTCCAAAAAAAGTACATGAAAATTGGCAGTAATAACAGGAGCCATAGCGGTTGGTCAACTCGTAAATCCACGTCGTCTTTGCACCTCCCACTCTATTACAAACAATAATAACAATACTATTAATAAATATGGAACAATCGAATGCTGATTATAATTTGCTTTTGATTCTATCTGTTTCCCAGTTAATTTATAGGATGTTCCCTTTGTAATTTCTTTTTCTTTTTGAGATAAAGCAACAGCAAAGTTTTTTTCAGTATCCTTCGAAATAAGCCTGTATAACCCAGGCTTTTGTGGTGCGATAAATGCTCCACCATTCTCTATTGAATATTCATAGGTGTCGTTCATCGTGTATATTTCCCATTCATTCGCAACACTTCCAAGAGATAATGACTTTCGTTCGTTCGGTGAAAAAGTACCTAAATACGAGTTTCCAGCAGAAAGCTGTTCTTTCACACTCCATAAAAAAAGAGGGAATGATGGGTTTAGCGGCCAATCAGTCATTTGAATATCGGACAGTATTATAATATCACCGCGTGGTGAAACTTGTATAAATGGCTCTTCTCCCACAGTTGCAATTGTTTCAAAGCCATCTACAGGAGGGTAAACAGCACTGACATAAATATCGGATAAATTAGCAAAAGAAAATATGGCATGCTCCATCGTTTGTACTCTTCCATTTACATCCTTTGCTGAAGAATCATTTCTTCCGATAAATAAGGTAGGGCGATCCAATTTATCAATAGATTCAAATTGATTTGTTACGAAAATGCCTTCTTCCTGTAGCAACCCAACTTGTTCAGTAGGGATACTGCTTACTTCTATATCCATCGATTGAAATGCAGTCTTTACTAGTGAGTGCATAGAAGAATCAATAAACACTTTCGATAATTGATTTTGCATAAATACTGTCATTGAATTATCTAAAGCATATTGATCGTTTATATCAATGGTGGCGTTTAAAAAGGATGATTCCACTAATTCATTAAAGGACAATGTAACAATATCATTTGGCGGTATCTCAACCTTTTCTTTCACTAATTTATTCTGTTCATTCGAAATCGTTAGTTCTGTTATTTGTTCTATATTCGATTGATTCTCAAGTTGAATCAATGCAGAAATACCACTGTTTGTTTTAGTGGCTCCAAATCGTTTAATAGATACATTTGATACTTCAGTTGTTAATCCTTCTACATTCCAACTTACATTTGCATATTGTAAGGGTATCGATTGACGATCTAAATGATCCGTAAAAATATAAACCGATGTAGCTTTATTTTGAAAAAAAGATTGAGCAAGATCTAATGATTTCAACATGTTTTCATCTTCATAACTTACTTCTAGTTTGCTAATCTCATTTTTAATTCGGTTAAGATTTGTCTCTTGCCGAACAATGACTTTCGGTTGATTTCCTGTAGTAATAATTGTTAAGGGCTTTCCAGATAACTCCTCAACAAGATATGACATTTGTTTTATATGTTGATCGAAAAGAGTGGAATTATTAGTATTTACTTTCATCGTAGCTGAAGTATCTACAATGAATACGATTTGTTCGCCAGTAAGGCCTTTTGTTTTCCAAAATGGTTGCAATAATGCAATGACAAGTAAAATCATTGAAAGCATTTGTAAATAAAATAAAGCATTACGTTGTAAATGTTGCAAATAAGGGGAAGCTTTCGTTTCTTTCATCACTTCCTGCCAAAAAAGAGTGGAGGAAACTGACTGCTTTGTATATTTTTTTCGAAAGAAATAATAAAGAAGTACAGCTATAGGAAAAATGCCAGTCCACAGAAATATTAATTGATTAAATCCCAAATAATCTCACCTCATTGCACCCAGTTTGCGCGTAGTAGCTGATGGAATATGACATGTGAAATACCATCCTCAACGTTTACTTGAAGTAGTCTCACTCCAAACTTATTACATAATATTTCTAGACCGTGCTGGTGTAAATTTCTTTCGCGCACATATGCTTCAATTACTTTGGGAGACATAGATACATTTAGTTGGTGTGTTGTTTCCACATCTTCTAAATGAACATCGCCTGCGAATGAGGGTAGTAGCTCATCCTTTGTTACAATTTGTAGGATACGAATATCTCCTGCAAACTTAGGTAATTTTTGTAGAAGCTTTTCGAAAGATTCAAGGCTTTCCAGGCAATCAGAAAGAATAAATAGAACAGTACTATCCTTCGGAATAAATGATATAGCATTGTTAGAAAATGGTTGGTTCATAGTTGGCTCTTTTAAATCAGAAATAGTTTGAGAGAACGCCTTTCGAAAAGTAGCACCTTTACGTCTAAAAAGTGATGGCCTTTCCTCTGTTACAGCTGAAAAAGATAAACGATCATCCCGTTGCAATACAAGTATCCCAAGAGAAAGAGCAAGCTGTTTTGAAAAAGTCCACTTCAATTCATCACCCATAGACTTCGTTGAATCGAGTAAAATATGTACTCGCATTTCTTGTTCATCTAAGAATCGTTTAATAAAATATTTATCTGTTCGAGCATACACATTCCAATCTATTTGGCGAACATCATCACCTGGAGAATACTCACGAAAATCCGAAAAATCCAGTGATGCTCCGAAACGTTGTGAACGATGGGATCCTTTATGTTGTCCTCGAAGCTTTGATTTTGTGGAGATGGATAGTCGACTCAATTTTCCAGCCCAATCTTTTGGAACTAATGAATCACTACTCATACGATTTGACCTTGTTTAATTGTTTGTAATATTAGATCTATCAGGTTATCAGCTGTTTTCCCTTCTGCCTCTCCTTCGTAATTAAGTAATAGACGATGTCTTAGCACGGGTTTTGCAACTGATTTTATATCCGCAATCGACACATGATATCGACCAGCAATTAAAGCACGTGCTTTGGCAAGCTTAATTAAGCTTTGCAAACCCCGAGGCCCACTTCCATATTGGATATATTGTGTTATTTCGGGAATAACAGAGGTTTCTGGATGTGTAGCAGAAATGATATCTACAGCATACTCCAACATATCATCGGCAATTAATACTTCTCTCACCATTTGTTGAGCATGCACAATTTCTTCCGCTCGCATAATTTTATTTAATACAATGGACTGACCACCTGTAGTACGTTTAGTAATTTCCATAAGTTCCTCTTTTGTTGGATACGATACTAGAATTTTGCAGAGAAAACGGTCCATTTGAGCTTCTGGGAGTGGATATGTTCCTTCCATTTCAATTGGATTTTGTGTAGCAAGTACAAAGAATGGCCTTTCCATTTGCTTTGTTTCACCCAGTACTGTCACTGTTTTTTCACCCATTGCCTCTAATAATGCACTTTGAGTTTTGGGGGTTGCACGGTTTATTTCATCCGCTAAAACCATTTGACTAAATATTGGTCCTTTTTGAAAGGTGAATTGTTGTTTACCATTTTCTAATCGTTCAATCATACTAGTTCCAGTAATATCGGATGGCATCAAATCAGGAGTGAACTGTATTCGTGAGAATGACAAATCAAGCACCTCTGATACTGTGCGAATAAGCATCGTTTTACCAAGACCCGGTAATCCTTCAAGAAGTGCATGGCCATCTGCTAAAACACTGTAGATAGTAAACTCCACTGCTTCTTTTTGACCAACGATAAAATGACCGATTTCGCTTCGAACTTCTTCTAAACGTTTACTCATATTGATATAATCTTCTGTTGTAAAAGTCATAAGTTACCTCCACTATTCCTTATTCTCAATTGATGAAAAATAATTTTGAACTAGCCTTTGTAGATCTGATGGAAGTTGCATTCTCTCCGAGCTTTTTAAATACGATTCTGAGTATTCATTAACTATTGCCTCATAGGACTTCACTGAACCACGAGTCACTGGTACCTCACCAGGTTGCTGACTTGCAGATTCTCCTTCTCCTAGTTTTCCACCATCAATAGTCGTTTCACCATTCCCTCCAATTCTGGATGGAATGGAAAGCAGGTCTCTTCCACCTGAGCCTTTACCTGCTCCTTGACCATTACCATTCCCACTGCCTTGGCCCTGGCCTTGACCCTGACCTTGACCTTGGCCTTGACCTTGGCCTTGGCCTTGACCCTGACCTTTGCCTTGACCCTGACCTTTGCCTTGACCCTGACCTTTGCCTTTGCCTTGGCTTTGGTTATTTTTATCATTATTTTTACTTCCTTCAGAGCCTGATTGTTCTTCATTTCCAGACTCTGATTTTCTCGAATTACTTTTATTATTATTCGAATTCGCATTTCCCTGAGCTACCTCACTCGAAGTAAATGGGAATGATTTACCCATTTTACTTAATGCAGACTGAGTAGAAGAGGAACTCTTAGATAAAGCATTGTTTACATCCTCTAAGGAAGCTAATTCTTTTTGTTCCTCCGCAGATAAAGAAGATTCCATGGATTCCTCTTGTTCTGAAAGCTCTTTCTTTTTTTCCAGTTTTTGTTCTTTCAAAGCCAATTCTTTTTGCTTTTTCACTACTTCACGTAACGCTTCTTCGGCGGTATCTACTTCTTTTAATTTCTCTTTTAGTTCTTTTAGCTCTTTTTTAACTGATTCAGCTAACTTCTTTTTCTCTAACTTTTCTATATCTTTTTTCATGTCAATGACAACTTGATGTTCTTTTTCAATATCTTTTGCTTCTAATTGAGTTGTTGCAGGAAATACATATAAAACAAGCGCAGCAGTAAAAGTAAGAATTGCTCCTATAAGCCACCTAGGTTGTATATAATGTTTTTCACGTTGCTTAAACTTCTCAAATGCTTCTTTACTTTCTTGGTCTGCCTTTTCAAGTAACCCTTTAATAAGCAAAGATTTTTCATGAAGAAACGAAATAGCGGTAATTAATATATTGTTTTGAAAAAAGGAATCCAGTTTTTGTAGGGCATCCTCATATGATGGCCTCTTCAAAAATGCATAAAAGAACACTGCTACAAAACAAATAGCTCCGACAATAACAGCTGTTCGGATATAGTAAGGAAATACAAATAAACGAGAAACTAGCAGAATAGCCGCAACAAAAGTAAATCCAATAAACAATGCTGCCTGAAGTATTCTAATATAATGCTCCATAGCAAGTCTAAGTCTAGCTTTTTGGATAAAACGAATAAGCTTATGTGGACTATTCATCCAAAGTTCCTCCTCATTTAGTACGTTTCATATTAACGCGTAGTTTTTTCACAGAAATAAAGATAGTTACTAAAGTCAAGCAAGCATAAAAAATCGTATATCCTGCCCAAATGGGAAAATCTATTTGTGTAGATTGTGTAATAAAGCTATCAGATCCTTGAGAAATAAGCGTAAGCATTAAAACAACTGGATTAATACTTGCAAAAAAGTGACCAACCGGTGAGGCAGTTGGTGTTCCAGTTGCCATTCCAGTTGCCATCATATTCATTCTAGTTATAACTAGAAAAATAAAGCCAGTAACTGCTGTTAGAAAAATCATCGTTCCATACGTTGCAATCATTGCAACAATCGTTTTACGAATAATCGTGGAAAACATAATTCCTATTCCAGCAATAGCAATCATCGTTAGAAAGTAAAATAAGAAAATGATTCCAAGCTGTCCTGGTGAGACACCACCAAATAGGAAAACTAAACTATAGATAGGTAAGCCAGCTATTACTAATAAAAGAAGAAATGCGATTGACGACGTGAGCTTCCCTGTTATTATTTGAAACGAAGTTTGAGAAGTTGTTAATAATATGTTTAATGTTTGTTTCTCACGTTCCGAACTAATTGCTCCTGCAGTTAACCCAGGCGTAATAAACAGAATAAGCCCTAGTTGAATAAACGTCAGCATGGAGAACATAAAAAAGCTCTCATCTGGTCGAAAATAGCCAGTACCTGTAAAGGAAGTGGTTAACATAATAAATCCAAAAACAAAAATACACATCGCTATCAAATAAAAGAGAATTCCAGTAAAACTTTTAAGCGAACGAAAACGTAATTTAATCTCTTTTTTCAATACTGGATTAGTAAAGGCTTGTTTCATATTACTTAGCCCCCTTTGTAATTTCCATAAAGACATCTTCAAGATTAGTTTCTGTTTCAGAGAAAGAAATAATTCTTATATTATGATCCAATGCTTTCTTCAATAAGCTAATTTGATCTTCTTCTGTACCTCGATAATTGAAAATAACACTATTTTTTTCTTGCTGGATTTCTACTTTGGAAGCGAAAGGATCTTCTTCAAAAAATGTAACTGCATATTCTAATAATCCTTTTATTTTTACTGAAATTTGTCTTTCACCAGCAAGCTGTGCTTGAATTTCCCCAACGGAACCATGTGCAATTAATCTTCCTCCATCGATTACTCCAATTTCATCGCACATCTCTGCAAGTTCAGGTAATATATGGGAAGATATTAATATTGTTTTCCCCATATCCTTTAATTGTCTTAATATATCCCTCATTTCCACACGTGCCCGTGGATCAAGTCCAGATGCAGGTTCATCCAGTATTAATACTTTAGGATCATGTATTAATGCACGAGCTAAACATAAACGTTGCTTCATCCCACGCGATAAAAGGTCCACGTATTCATAGCGCTTATGTGTTAAGTTAACAAGCTCTAATAATTGAGGTATTAATTTTTCTCTTTCAGATTCTGAAATACCATAACTTGCTCCATAAAAGTCAAGATATTCATTTGCTTTTAATTGATCATATACACCGAAAAAGTCTGGCATATATCCAATTTGCTTGCGCACTTCATGCGCTTCTGTTTTCACACTTTTCCCATTAACAAAAGCATCTCCAGCAGTTGGTTGTAAAAGTGTAGCTAAAATCGAGAATGTTGTAGACTTACCTGCTCCATTTGCTCCAACAAAACCGAATACAGTTCCTTCATTTAAAGTGAGATTCAAATCATTTAAAGCATAAAAGGAGCCATATTTTTTTGTTAATCCTTTAATCTCAATCATAATTAAACCTCTCCTTTTAAACGAATCTCTGGAAGCCTAGTGTACGAATCACCTTGAACAGATTTTTTATGCAATTTATAATATATTTCCCCTGAATCGTTAATATAATTTTTTATATTTTCGGTTACTGTATAACGACTTTGATCAATTTCTTCAAATGCTTGAGTGGCAACATTCCAAATTTCAATTGTATGGGAATTACGATCTGTATTCGCTATCTGTAATTGAGTCCATGTTACTTTATCTATAGGAATTGAATCTGGAATTTTCCAAAATACGTTATAATCCCCATCTTCTAAATACCACTCTAAGTTACTATTTTCAACTGGTTGCATATACTTTCCGTAAGCATCTGTAGTTACATTTACAGTAAACGTATTTGCTGGAAGTACAAAATCACCCGCTAAAGTTGTCTTAGCTTTAAATGGTTGAATAATTAAATGTAGTGAAGACATTTCCACTTTTTTGTTTTTTAATTCAATTGGAATGATATTATCATCTGTAAATGCAGTTACCGCTGGACTAGTTCCTAGCTGATTAAACATTTGGCTAGAAGAAAATAGTGATTGTTTTCTTTGATCGATTAAATCGTCTAAATTAGTAACTGGCATACCATAATTTCTATTAATATACGGATTAGAAGCTGGTGTCAGCATAACAGAACCTAGTTCTTTGTTCACTTCTATTTTTTCTCCTGGTTGAAGGTCTCCTAATTTAATCAATTTACTTCCCGACCATATAGCTGCATCTTTTAGGGCAAAAGGAAAATTATTTTGAACTGTTCCAATCACTTTACTTGCTTCTACGCGTAAATCTATCCCAAAACTACCCACATCTTCAAGATGTGCATCACCTAAAAAAGAAGAAACAGACCAGTAACCTACGTCTCTAAAAGTTAATTCACTGTTTGTCGCATGTTTTTCTAAAATAACTTTTTCATGGATGTTAGGAGATTGCCCAGTGAATGAATTCATATTTCTTTGAGCTACCATTAAGGTAGAGGACGGAGCTACAAAAGAGAATTCTCCACTTTTGTTGCTTAAAAGAGATTCAGTATAATATCCATTTAAGCTCTTATCTTCGTTGACATATAGAAAGGAAGATTGCTGAACTTGAGGGCGGGCAATACGATCCTTAGCCCCGTATCCAAAGATTGCAGCTGAAGCAATAATAGCAGTTAGAGGAATTATTCCCCACGCATACTCTCTTTTATCTTTTCGTTTCAATATGAAATATAAAAGTGGTCCAACTAAAATCATATAAACTATAACAATACCAATCATTAATGGTGTGGATACTTTAAACGAACTAAATAACGAATTTGTATTTCCTAACTCATACACTAATTGATCTTTTCTATTGTTTCCATACATATTAGAAGGTGTTTGTACCTTAACAGACTGCAAAATAGAATACATTAAATCGCTATAAACTGGATCTTTGGCTAAAGGGTCATCTCCAAGGGAAAATGAAGTTTGGATGATTGATCCACTACCTAATTTTTTCTTTGCAGCTAATATAGTACCGTTCAAATCGATTAATGTTGTTGCTCCTTCGTTCAAAGAAGCATTATGAACCTTTAAATCATTTGACAATATATTATTGGAAGTAAATGCACTCACTTTCTCCGCTGCTATTGATTGAGTGCTTGTTTGTAATGACAAAGGTAAATAATTCCCTAATTCCCCCATCTCCGCAGCAATATTATCAGAAGCCCCTACAACAATAATTCCTCCTGTACTTACATAATCAATGAGAGCTTGTTGCTGTTTCTCAACTAAGTCTGCCAAAACAAATTCATCGATTAGTATGTAATCAGCCATTTGCCAAGCTTCCGATTCCGTTGGTAGTGTAAAATTACTTAGTTGTGCTACATGGATTACTTCACTACTTAATTGATTTTGTTGTTTGATTTGACTAAGTACTTTCAGACGATCAGCACTATTTGTTAATGTAAAATAAGTAGGAGTAGCTTGGTCTAAAAAAGTTGCTTTTAAATTTTTTGTTCCTTTATAATCGATTGACTTTCCTTTTTTCCAACCACCTTCGTAAAAGTGGATCAATTGGGCGTTTGACCCCTGATACATATAGTCTTCGGTCAATCCTGATGCAACAATTTGAATTGTCTTTGTCTCGCCTGCACCAACTTCAAAAGGGATTGCTTGAGCATTACCGAGATTATAAGACTCCAAAATATCGAGTACGATATCTCCTGAAAATGCATCTCCTTTATTTTCTACGGTAATTGTAATTGGCAAGCCTTCTCCAAATTTAACTTTGCCATTAAACCCAGCTGTAGCTTTTACTTGCAAATTAGGAGCAGCTAAGGCGTTAATCGTCGGTAATAATGTAAGGAATATTAATAGTGCTGAGATTACCATCGCAAACTTTCGGATAAACATATTTTGTCCTCCTTTATCTTTATATGTATTAGTACGTTAATTACAAATGGAAGTTCCTTTCTCAAATGGTTATTGAAACTTTTTCGCATGTTTTTTTACAATATTAACAAATGCATCTACTTGAGGAAGTTCAAATGCTGCGTCGTAACCTATTAGCCAAGTATCTCTTGTTAACTCAAATTGTTCTTCTTGATTTGTTAAAGGAATTTTATGTACATCCTCATGACCATTTAGTGTAATAGATGGTAGGATGGCATACCCAATTCCATTTAACGCCATTTGTTTACATGTTTCAATTTGATCAACTATTATTTGTCTTTTTGGATTAGTGGAAAAGTGTTTTTGCCACCATTGTTGTATTTCTTGATAATAGTTTGAATCACTTTTAAACTGTATAAATGGCTTCTCTGTCGTTAAAACATCATCGATAGAAGTCATTTCTTTATCTACTAAATAGAGAGTGTCTCGGAACAAATGTGTTTTTGTTCCTTTCCAATCAGTTTGTCCACGGACAATACCAATATGGGCTTCTCCATCATAGAGAGACTTTACGATTTCAGAACTCCATCCAGTTAGAAGGGAAATTTTAGCTTCAGGATAGGTTTGAACAAAATCCTTTAATACTTTTGGCAACCAATTTTGTCCAACTATCGAGGCACAGGCAATTTTTAAAGTTCCATGGACTTTGGATGTTAAAGATTGAATATTTTCCAATACATCTTCTTTTTGTTGCAGCATATTGTTTGCAAACTCTATAACGAGCTCACCTGCTGGAGTAGGAGTTACCCCTTTTTGTGACCGTAAAAAAAGTTTAGCATTCCAATCTTTTTCAATCGTTTGTAAACGTAACGAAAGTGCCGGCTGAGATAAAAAAAGTCGCTCCGCTGCTTTTCGCATATTTTGTTCTTCCGCTAATACTTTAATTATTAGAAAATCCGATGTCATTTTTATATCCCTTTCTTTTTAGGTATTCCAAATACAAACACAAAGCTAATTAAAGCAAATATAAAAGATGCAATAAATACAGCATGAAGAGCTTGGTCTAATCCTATTTGTAAATAGGACAGTTGTTCTATCGAGAATGTTTTTCGCTTTTCTTCATCTAGCAATTTATCTACTATACTTAAATTGTATAATTGGCCATCGTTTTTTAAATACTCACTTAATGAATGGTTAACAATCATTCCAAGAAGTGCAGCACCTACCGTATTCCCAAAGTTGCGCATAAATAAATTGCTTGCCGTCACAACTCCTCTTAGTTCATGTCCAACTGCCCCTTGTATAGTTACGATAAATGACGTACTAGTTAAACCCATTCCTATACCAACTAAAAAACTACAACAAGCAATAATTATTGGACTTAATGTTAAACTAATTAATACAAACGAAAAAGTACCAACCATCAAAAATAGTGTACCTACAAACGACAGTTTATATGTACCATATTTAGGTAGAAGCCTTCCAGCAATCGTCGAAGCAAGTGGCCATCCAATGGATACAGAGGTTAAAGTAAAACCGGCTATAATTGCTTTTTGTTCCATTACTCCTGTTACATACATTGGTAAATAACTTGATAATCCAATTAATATCACTCCTGTAAAAAAGGAAATTACATTCGCAAATAAAATCGTTTTATTCTTCCATATTGATAACGGCATAAATGGATCAATTGCTTTTCTCTCAACTTTCACAAATACATAAAAACCGACAATCGCGATAAACAATAGGGCAAAACTTGCTATAGAAATCCAAGGAAATGTTTGTCCACCTTCTACTAACCAAAATAATAAAGAAGATAAAATAGCTGCTAATAATAACGCCCCTTTATAATCAACTATTGGCTTACTCTTTTGCACTGGTTCATGTAAATACAGTGCGATACCTATCATAGAAATAATCCCAATTGGTATGTTCACCCAAAATACATATTCCCAACCAATCGTTTCAACTAATATTCCACCGATTGCTGGACCAGAGACTGCAGATATTCCCCATACACTCGACAAATATCCTTGGATTTTTGCTCGATCATTTCCTTGATAAATATCTCCAATAATAATTGTAGCCATAGGTTGAACTGCTCCTGCACCTAATCCTTGAATTAGTCGAAATACTATAAGCTGCTCCATAGAATCGGCAAAACCACATAAAAAAGATCCTATTAAGAACAAACTCACACCTATATAAAAAATAATTTTTCTTCCAAACAAATCAGCAAGCTTACCATAGATCAAAACCATAATCGTGCTCATTAATAAATACGCTGAAAAAGCCCAACTATATCTTGAAAAACCTCCCAACTCCGCTGTAATAGTTGGCATAGCTGTAGCAATAATAGTTGCTTCCACAGCACTCATAAACATAGCCAGCATAATAGCTATTAACACAAAAGAACGTTTTGTTACTTTACTATTCAAAAAAATCCCTCATTTCAAAAAAAAGAAAGCCTCTGGAGCTAGGCCTTCTTCCATTTCCCTATTTTCCTTATTACTCGTGCGATTGGTATAAGTATTTTTTCATTTGCTTTAGAATTACTCTTCTTGTTAATATCCCTAAAAAAGTGCGTTCATCGTCGACAACACATACATAAGGATTGTTTACTAATAGATCTAGACCTCTTTGAAATTTTTCTTTTATATGAATTACTGCTAAATCTGTTTTCATTATGTCATCCACTTTTAAGAATGGTAGTCTTTCATATTCAATATGCTCTAATCCTAAGATTTCATCGGTTATTTGTTGGGTACTTATTAATCCTTGAAGTCTGTATTTTACATCCAAAACAGGAATAGATGAGTATCCAGTTTTCGTTAGTACTAACAACGCGTGCTCCGCATTATTACCTAATTGGACATGCGCTACTTTCTCCGCGGAGATGATATAATCCTCAATCGGAATTTGTAAAAAGTCTTTGTTGCTTACAGATAACATTCGCATTCTACTCCTTTGTTTGTTTTCATTTTATGAAAACATAACCTATATAACTATAATATCATATGCAAGGAATAAAAAACTATGGAATCGCTTACAAACTGTTTATATATTTTTAGAATGGAAATTGATTCAACCATTGCCCCCCATCTAATGTTACGATTTCACCATTCATATAAGAAGCCTTTTCAGACAAGATAAACGTTGCAAGTTCCGCAATTTCCTCTGGTTTACCAAGTCGTCCAAGTGGCACCGATTTTAGCGTTCTTTTCGCAGCTTCCTCTGACTCCCAAAGTTTATCAGCTCCACCTGTTCGTTCAATGGGACCTGGGGCAATACCGTTCACTCTAATCCCATATTTTCTCCCCCACTCTACTGCAAGAGTTCTTGTAAGAGACATAACTCCAGCTTTTGCTGCCGCTGAATGAGCTATGCCTGCTCCAGCTCCCCATGCATAGGTAGCAAGCATATTCAATATAGAACCTTTCGTGCCTTTTTGAATCCAATAGTTGCCAACTGCATGTGAACAATAGAACGTTCCATTTAACACAATATCAATTACTGTCTTCCAACCATTTGGAGAAAGTTTTTCTGTTTCTACAATAAAGTTCCCCGCTGCATTATTTACTAAACCATCTATTTGACCATATTTCTTATCAGTAAACGCGATCATTGCCTCCACATGTTCTGGATTGCGTACATCCATTTGAAAAGTAGCAATGGTCTCCCCTTTTGCATCAATTTCTCTTTTCGCACTTTCCAACCTTTCTAAATCCCGGCCAGTTATTACAACATTTGCACCCTCAGAAACAAATTTCGTTGCCATATACTTTCCCATTCCATTTGATCCACCTGTAACAATTATTGTTTTACCTTTCAACATCAATCCACACCCCTTTTATTAATTGAATGAACATTCACTCAATATTTTATCACACCAGATATCGAAAAACCGTAAATCTCTAAAAAGAAATTCACGGTTTTGTAAGTTACATATATATTGAGTCAATAGCATCGATTGGAACAGGTCTACTAAAATAATAGCCTTGGGCTTTTTGACAATTTGCTTCTTTCAAGATTTCTACTTGTCTATCCTTTTCAACTCCTTCAGCAATAACTTCCATTCCTAAGCTATGAGCAAGCTGAATAATTGTTGTGGCAATGGCTGCATTTTTTTCATCTATTTCAATATCTTTAATAAATGATTGATCAATTTTAATTATATCAATGGGATATTTTTTTAAATAGCTCAAAGAAGAGTAACCAGTGCCAAAATCATCGATAGAAATAATTACACCAATATCCTTCAACTCTTTTAACATAGTAAAAGTATCTTGCATATCAGTCATTGCACTTTCCGTAATTTCTACTTCTAATGAATTAGGACTTAATTGATACTTGTTAAGTTTTTCTCGGATTTTTAAAGCAAAATTTTCTTGTTTGAATTGTTTTGGTGAAATATTTACAGCAATACGAACTGGACGATATCCTTTTTTTTGCCAACATTTTAATTGTTTACAGACTTCATCTAATACCCAATCACCAATTTGCATAATAATACCCGATTCTTCAGCAAGCGGAATAAACTGCATAGGTGTCACGTATCCAAACTTCCTATTATTCCAACGGAGTAAAGCTTCAAAGGAATTAGTTTCACCTGTCACTAAATTTACTTGTGGCTGAAAATGGATAGAAAGTTCTTCTTTTTCAATTGCTCTTCTCAAATGAGACTCCATTAATACTTCATTTGGAAATGACAGGTTCATTTGTTCTTGGTAGAAACGGTAATGTGCTCTTCCTCTGTCTTTCGCAATATATAAAGCTTGATCGGCTTTAATGAGTAACTCATCCATTTTTTTGCCATCAGAAGGGAACATAGAAATTCCGATGGATGCAGTAACAAAATACTCTTGATGATCCAAGTAGATTGGTTTCGAAAGTTCTTTTAAAATACTCTCTGCAAACAAACTGGTTTCTTCTCGCGATTTCCCTTTCAAAATATATACGAATTCATCTCCACTTTGTCTGTATAAATTATTTGACTTATCTATGTATGGAATAAGTCTATCTGCAATTTTCTTCAATAACTCATCACCATAATTATATCCAAGGGATTCATTGATCAGTTTGAAACGATCTAAGTCAATACGTAAAATCGCAATTTCATTTGTTAAGCCATCTTCTTGGATTAATTTTTCACGTAAATGCTCTTTTAAAGCTCGGCGATTCCATAATCCAGTTAAATGGTCGTGATAAGCTAAAAAATATAGTTGATCCTTTTCTTCAGAGTTGACTGTCGTATCTCTTAGAACTAAATGAAATTCCTTTACATTGTCTTGATGCTGAACTGGTATTGCTTTCAAATATAGATGTAAATAATGCCCTTTTTCATGTTGAATAAGGCAATTTTGCATTTCGCTAGCGTAACCACTTAACGACTGCTTCATCATAATTTTAAAACTTCTCACCGAGTTTTCCTCAATCAAGTGTTCAATTGAATGTTCTAACAGTCTTTCCAAACTATAACCTAAAATTTTTAGAGCTATTGGATTGGAATAATGAATAATCCCTTTTTCATCAATTAATAAAACGGGATCTGTGTTATTATCTACCAAAGAATAGTATTTTTCTTTTATGTTTGTTAAAGCAAGTTTTTCCTTTTCATTTTCCGTCCTATTATTCATTGTTATTCCAAATACTTCATTTGCTTTATCTTGGAATGAGACAATTGAAATATCAAAAATATGTAAACTATCTTGATAAATAATAGGAATATTATAAAACTTATTTTGTTTTTGAGTTAAATAAATATTTATTAATAGGTACAACTCATTCCAAACTTCCCCTGAAAGAAATTGTTGTGAATTTTGAATAGTGTTAGTAAAAAAATTTGCAGCTGCATTATTAACGTATATTATAGAAAACTCATTTTTTTGATTTTTTCCGATTAGTAAAGTATATAAAAACGAATTTTCGTGTATTAGATCAACTAAATAATTGTGAATAGCAAGACCTCTTTTGTCTGAATTGTACATATAGTCCTCCAATACATAGTTCGTACGTTAAAAGTGTAGAAGTTTACTTCATATTATTTTATCGACAAAATTCTTAATAACTTTAGTTTATTGCGACTCACTATATTTTCATATAATTATTTGATATTTGTATACAATTTCACTGGAAATTGGTATGATATTCTAAATACTAATCTTATTAGGTGGGGATTTCATGATAAGGACAACAGATGAAGAACGTATTGCTACGGCAATATATACCGTTAATCGTCATGCAAAAACAGCAATTGATAACAAACCACTATATGAATTAAAAAAATTAGCTCTTCAAAAAATGTTAAAAGAAAACAGAGCAAAAAAAGTAGGTCTTCACTTTGTCCGTAATCCCAAATTTAGTCAGCAGCAATCCTCTGTATTAATCCAATGTGCAGACTATTTTTTTCATGTAATTCCAGTAAAGGAAGATTTTAAAAACCTACCTCACCTTGGCCATTTAGATGACACCTATCGAAATCCTATTCGAAAAATGAATTTACGTATGGCTAAGCAATTACTTTCTGATTATATAGGACCTCAACCGCTCATTAGGAAAACCTCTACTCAATCTCCTATGTATACAAAGAAATTTTCCAGAATTAACGGTAAAGCAAATCAATCATATTTAGATCGATGAGTGAAGAATTTATTCTTCATTTTGAATAGATGAGAAAAGATTTCGAGAATGTCTAACATTCCCGAAATCTTTCTGATTCTCTGCTTGTTTTGAAGACTTTTTGAGAAAAACAAGTTGATTTCCGCTGCAGACGGACGCTTTTCGCAGGCATACCTTCAGTCTCCTTGTCACTCCGTTGAGGGCACTGAAAAAGTCCCTATAATTCGACTTTGCCAGATGAGGTTTTCCAATAGTCCAATTAATAAGAAAATCGTTGAAACGGCTCCCTTTCCGCGGGCGTTGCCTCAGCCTCCTCGCTTCGCTGTGGGGTCTTCGACTAACGCTATTCCCGCAGGAGTGTCGCCTTTTTCAACGATTTTCTAGAAATAAAAAGTAGAGTGTGGATTGTTGGATCGCCTCTACTTTTTTTTATTTTTAAGACACCTCATCTGGCTCTTTTTATTTATAATAGAGAGACTAAATGATGGTGGTTTCTCGAATGATTTCAAACCAAGAATCCATTAATCTATGCCCGTATATGGAACTATACGATTTGATTGTGCTAAAAGATAATATGCTTCGACAAATCAATGACCTGGTGGATATTACATTTATCTTCGAAGAAATAAAAACAAAATACTATTTAGATAATGTTGTAATGCGATTCCGCCGCTAGGCATGTTTAAATATCTATTATTAAAAGTTATTTTTTATGTATCGGATGTAATGTGGTAGAACGTTCAAAGTATGATATGTCTGAAAAAAAAACTAGCGTGAAATATAACTATTTCACGCTAGTTTTTATAAAATAAATTGATCAATTTTTAGTACTAACTCTGCAATTTCTGGTTTACTAATTTGGTCTTCTGCCCCTACTTGATCGCCCTTATGTCGAAGATCTTCTGTTATTAAACTAGAGAATATTAGAACAGGCAGTTTAGATAAATTACCACTTTCCTTTATTTTTCTAGTTAAAGTATGTCCATCCATTTGTGGCATTTCAATATCAGTAACTATCATTTGGACATGTTCCGAAACATCTGGTGACACTTTTTCTAGGCTTTCTAGATAATCTAATGTATCTTTTCCATTTTCAAAGAAATCTAAGTTTACGTAACCAGCTTCATTTAAAGTATCATGTAAAAGTTTTCTTAGAAGCGGTGAATCTTCAGCAATAACAATCTTCTTATTTGAACGCTCACGATTTCCAAGCTTTTTTACTGAATCTACATTAATACCGGATTCTGGATTTATATCTACAATGATTCGCTCAAAATCTAGTAAAAGAATCATTTCATCGTCTCGCTTAATAACTCCAATTACATGCGAAGAACTTCCTTGATATATATCAGAAGGTTTCTCAATTTGATCCCATGAGATACGATGAATTTGTGTTACATTATCTACATGAAAAACGACTCTTTGTTTGTTAAATTCCGCAACAATATATTTTTCCTGTTCATTTCTAACTACAGGTAGTCCTAAAACCTTCGCCATACTGACTACTGGAAGAACTTCTCCACGAAGTTGAACAATCCCCTCCACATGTGGATGTGCATGTGGAACAAATGTAACTGTAATTGGCTGAATTATTTCTTTTACTTTAATAACATTTATTCCAAATTTATTAGAACTTACTTGAAATTCTACAATCTCTAATTCATTTGTGCCGCTTTCAAGTAAAATACCTTTATGATCATTCATACGAATCGTCCTTTCCTGCTCATTGATTTGTATCTATTGTATCATAAAGTAGTAATTATCCCCTATATCATTCGTATGATTTTATTAATGTTTGTGTACCATTATCCTCGTATCCATGTGCTACTAATTCATCATACATAGATTTTGTAAGTTGTAATCCTGGAAGTTGTAAGTTCATCTTTTCTGCTTCATCTAATGCAATCTTCATATCTTTCACAAAATGCTTAATATAAAAACCAGGTTCAAAGTTTCCAGCTATCATTCGAGGAGCTAAATTACTCAGTGACCAAGAACCTGCTGCTCCTGTTGATATGGAACGTAACACTTGGTCCAAATCTAACCCTGCTTTTTTTCCGTAGGCAAGTGCTTCGCAAACACCTATCATTCCTGTTGCTATCGTAATTTGGTTACACATTTTCGTATGTTGCCCCGCACCCGCTGGTCCTTGGTACAAAATTGTTTCGCCAAAGAGACTCAAAACAGGTAGCACTTGATCGAATGTTCCTTTTTCTCCACCGCACATAATAGAAAGTTTTCCTAATTGGGCACCAATATCTCCACCTGAAACTGGCGCATCGAGGGCAAGCATTCCTCTTTCTTTTGCAAATTTATCAATTTTTTGGGCAAGTGTCGGTGTAGAGGTAGTCATATCTATTACAACTAATCCTTTATTGTCTGCTCCTAATATACCATTCTCACCAAAATATATTTCCTCCACATCGTGTGGGTACCCAACCATCGTAAATAAAATTTGAGCGTTTTTAGCTACCTCATGTGGCGAACTTGCCCAAGTTGCACCTATAGAAACAAGTTCTTCCGCTTTTTCTTTCGTTCTCGTGTATATAGCTAGTTCATGACCCGCTTTCAATAAATGCTTAACTAAACTTTTCCCCATAACTCCTGTACCTATAAAACCTATTTTTAAATGCTCCGTCATGTCTATTCCTCCATAAATATTTTTTATTTCTTTAGTGTACCAAAAAAAGAGGATCACCCAAAAAATTTTGGATGATCCTTAAAAAGGGGGAAATGAGAATGTTGCTGTGTTCTATATTAATATGCCCCGTTTTTCATTTCTTTAAACATCTTTTTCAATAAAAAAAATATTTTTTGTTTCATTTAATGTCTTCAAAAATAGTTCCGCTTTTTCAGCACTAATCGTTTGTTTTCCATATCTCACTTCTTCGTATATTTGAAAAAAGTTATCGTCTACTTTCCATCCCATTCTTTTAAACCATTCTCTTACTGTTTCGCTTTTATTTCTCTCTATTTCAACTGACTGAGCTTCCATTTCAAACGCTACATACCTTTCACGCAAAAGTGATGTTTCAACTTTGTATAAGGAGTTTGAATGGCTCTTTTGTTTTTCTTCTTCATCTAATTGACTATTTTCATAATCAATTTCAATTTGCTCGATTTCTAGTTTGTCTGGTTTATTTTTCAACAAATATCGTATGAAAAATATAATTACAATTGCAGCTAGACCAAAAAATACCCATTCGAAAGGGAAATGAATGGAAGTTTCTTCAACAATAATATCTTTTGTTTCAAGTTTGCCTAGCTCCCCTACCTCTGTATGGTTGTCCTCTTCCATTTCTCTAATTTGAAACATATCAATCAAACCTTCCATATAACCCATTAGAGGTCCAAAAGGGATGAGTACTACATGGAGTATAGCTACAAACAGAACATCAAACATTTTACGCAATATTGGAGCTAAGAAATAAATAAAAACAGATATACTTGTCACTGTTACGATACTAACAATATAAACTCCTACTAATTTCATTTTTGGGAGAGAATTTTGCTTGTCCGTGTAAATCAAAACAGAGAATAATCGTATTCCAACAAATATAGCTACACCTGTTACGAACACTGAATAAAGAAGGAAACGATATCCTTCATATTCAAGAATAAAACAAATAAAATGCACCAAAAGAAATGTAGTGATAAATAAGAGCGAAAAACTACTATCTAAAGTCTGCATATTTTGAACTGTATTAAATCTTGCTTGAATTCGCCATATAGAAAAGACGGAACCTAGTATAAACAACCAAAAAGGAGCCCCAACTAAGAAAAGGATTAAAAGAATTATTGTAGGGATTATAAACGGAATAACCATATTTGGGCCAGTTTTTCTGAAAATAAATAAGCAAGCAACAGCAATGACTAATTGTAGTCCAATCCAAATAAAAGGTAAGGCATTATTCATTTCATTGGAAATCAATACAAATATCAATGCAATAAACCATATATCTCTCATATAGTTTCCAAACGACTGTACTTGAATATTAATATATCGGATGGAGGTATTCACTAAGCTCTACCCCCTTCACCAATAACCGTTGGATATAAAACGTTTGTACGTTGCTCCCATGGGCCAAGAAAAGGTAAAAAATGTTCTAGGTTATGTGTCATTATATACACTGCAACAGGAAGCTCTTCATGTGAATCTATGAAACTAATTATCTTTTCAAATGGAATAAGAATGTCACTCACAGACAAGATAGATAGAATCTCTAGTGCTTGTATCCGATGCGCATCACCGCTACCTAAAGGTAAGTAAACAAAAGGAATTTTTCCATATGCCCGTATATTGATTGCAAAAGAGAAAGGAATATCTTTTTTATAACAATCGTCTATATGAGAAGCGAGCCACTCGATTTTTTCTTCAAAATCTGCAACTACACTAAACTGTTCCTTAAGATTTACAACAAATAGAACGGAGACATTTGCTACCTTTGTAAAGATTTTTGTTTGTAGCTCTTGCGTCTTAGCACTAGCTTTCCAGTGAATATGATGAAATTGGTCCCCTGGCTCATATTTTCTTGTTCCTACTGGGAAAAAAGGATCGTCAAATAAAGAAGAATTTAATTCTAAATGTCCTTGCTTAAACTTTGATGGAATAAGCTCCTCATTAATGGGATAGATTTGTGGAAAAACAATTGCATCCATTAAAATAAATGACTTAAAACTAAGCAATATTGATCCATCCGTTAAAGGATGCGGAATTTGAAGTTCGATTTCTTTAATCCTAGCGAGCCCTCTATGAACACCTTTTATAGGAATTTTTAAAGTTACTCGCTTATTATAACCAATCGAGAAAGGTACTTGTACTTCGTGAAAACCACCAACTGATACATGCTGAATACCATTTGGTGATATATCAGTTTGAAAAGAGATTAATAGAGTAGCATTCCAAATAGGCAAACCTTTATTTTGAAAATTAAGTACTATATTAGAAGCTGTATCTTTCATTAAACGGACTCTCTTTTTTTCATTTAACAGCTCTAATTTCTCACCAACTTTTCGATAGTAAAACATTTGTACAAGAGCAATGATTAGTAAGAATGAAATAACAGATAAAAAGACATATTGCTTCAAGAGAAAACTAAAGAAACATGTGATAACTAATATATTTACATATATTTTCGTATACTTTAAATCGATATCTTGCCGCTTCCAATTCATCGAATATAAGCCTCTACTGGGGCTTCAATCTCACTTACTAGATCTCTCATAACTTCTGCTAGGTTATGAATGAGCATTCCTTGCGAAGAAAGTTTCATACGGTGTAAACACACTGGTTCTAAAACATTTTTCACATCATCTGGTGTTACGTACATTCTATCGTTTATAAAAGCGTATGCTTTAGCAGCTTGCAACAGCGCCAGAGAAGCTCGACTACTTAAGCCTAGTTCAATCAATGGGTGGTTTCTAGTTCTATGTACAATTTGAATGATATACGTCATGATATCGTCATGCACTGCTACTTCCTTTACTTTCTCAGCCCATTCTTCAATTTGTTCTAACGTCACTATTTTTTTTGATTTTACCTCTCCAGGTGAACGACCAAATTGTTGAAGTATAACTCTTTCTTCTTCCAGTGATGGATAATCAATTGTAATTTTAAATAAAAATCGGTCTAATTGAGCTGCAGGAAGTGGAAAAGTCCCTTGTTGAGACTCTACTGGATTCTGAGTAGCTATAACCATAAAAGGAGTACGTAATTTAATCGTTTCGCCATCAATTGTAACTTGGTTTTCCTCCATTGCTTCTAGTAAACTGGACTGTGTTCTTGGCGTAGCCCGATTTATCTCGTCCGCTAACAGTATATTACTCATTACCGGTCCAACCCTAAGTACAAATTCTTGTTTTTGTGGATGAAAATAACTAATTCCAGTTACATCGGAGGGCAAAACATCTGGAGTAAATTGTAATCGCTTAAACTCTCCTTGAATTGCTTCAGCAAATGACTTAGCCATCATTGTTTTACCAGAACCAGGTACACTTTCTAAAAGTACATGCCCATGGACTATAAGACCCATTAGCATTAATTTAATTTCCTTTTTTCTTCCAACAATTGCTTTGTTCAATTCTTCTTGAAGCAATAAAATACCACTCATAACCACTTCTCCCTTTATAAGTTAATCTATTTTCGCTTCAATCGTATCACAATTGTCTAAATATTGAAATTCATTTAAAAGCTGATCCAACTCTTCACTTAAACGAATTGTTTCTTGATTGGAAACTCCATTTTCAGTAGCAGACTGTATCATTTTTTCTCTCGTATATTCTACTCGCTTCAAAATAGATTCTAGCATATAGAATCGCTCCTTTAACAATATATACATTCTTTTCAGTATACCTTTTGCATGAAGTTTTAAACCGAGAACTTCTCGACAATTATAGACAATTTAACTTCTTGGAACTTTTAAATAAGTAAATACCACTTGAGCACCTTGCATTGCATTTCCAGAAAAATGTTTAAAATCATCTCTTTTGATCAATACTTCTCTAAAAGCAAGAAAATCATTTTTTTCAATTTCTAATGTTTGAATTTCCCCACTTTTAAGTTGGTCCAACATTTCTTCATATGTTTTCATCAAATCATTCCTTTCTTTTATTGAATGATGTATAATTTTAATGCTTTTGACTAAAATACTTTACGAATACCTTTTTTTAGGGCAAACTGTAATGTAATAAGTTCTAAAAAGGGGAGGGACAGTCTGTGAAAGTTGCAGAAGTTGGTAATATAATAGAATTTAGTGATGGTCTTCAAGGTATTGTTGAAAAAGTTAACGAAAACTCTGTTATAGTAAATTTAACATTTATGGAGAACTTTGATGAACTCGAAATAGAAGAAAAAACGGTAGTAAATCATAAACGTTATAAAATATTATATAGCAATGAAGATTAAACGTCATGCCGTTCCTCTTTCATAGATGAACGGTATTTTACATAATTGTTAGGATGTGTTTTTTTATGAACAGTAAGATACTAGTTAGATTAATACTGTCTTTGGTTTTTGCTTATTTATTCACTTGGATATCATTTTCAAATCAGAAAGAATTTTGGTATTTTTACACTTTTACGATCCTTTTCCTCATGTCTATTGCTTACTTTTATACTAAAATTAAAGATGAGGTCAAAACGCTTCCTTATATTTTTTGGGGTTTAATATATGGAACACTTATATATGCTATTATAGCATTTGGTTACAAATTAATCCATATATTGCCTATAATTTCAGCTTCAGGCATAAATCATTTTATAACCAAATTTGCTCCTTCTTCTATTTCACAATATGTATTCCTTTTCATTCTTATCGCACCAGGGGAAGAATTATTTTGGAGAGGTTATATTCAACAACAATTAAAGAATTGGTTTAAACCTTTTTATGCTGTTGTTATCAGTTCTGCATTATTTAGTCTTTCTTTAGTTTTTAGCGGATTTTGGTTAGGAGTTTTAGGTGCTTTCGTTGTAGGTATCCTGTTTGGTCTTTTATATGAATGGAAAAAAAGTATGCAACTTACCATACTGGCACATATAACCATGTTAGTATTATTATTTATAGTGTTTCCACTTATATGAAACATTTATCTTCTTCTCTCGTCTATTTAGAATAGAGATTGTCGCATACTTTGTGACTATCTTGCTCAGGTGACTATTAATATTTGAGTCTTTATGCTGGACATGAAATTTTTGAAAAGTTATACTAGTTAATCATTAAAAAGGAGATGAATGATCATGAAAAAAATAAACTCATTACTTTCCATTCTATTAATTACTACCTTATTAGCTGCATGCGGTACAACAACTGGAAATGAAAATGCAAATCAACCTGACACTGAAATTAAGAATGCAGAACAAACAGAAGCAACAGGAAGTACTCCGGAGACAAAAGAAGAAATTAAAGGGACTTTAACAAAAAGCGAAAGCCAAAACTATTCTGTTACTTTGATGGATGGTTTTGAATTAACTGGAGAAGAACCAAATAAAGATATGCTATTTAACACCGAAAACGATGCACAATCCATGAGAATTGAAACATTTGATTCAAGTGAAGTCAACTTAGATGAAACTACGAATAATTTAGTAGAAATCCTTAAGGCATCCAATGAATCTGGAAAATTAGTAGAAATTTCGGATAAAAATCAACTTCCTAATAACGAAGGAATTAAAGAAGTTAAGGGTTATCAGATAGATACACCAGAAGGTATGGTTTCAGGATATACTTTTGAACGAGAAGGATTAATCGTAAAACTTACGATATTTGATACAAATGAAAATCCTGCTTTAGATAAGTTCGTTAAAATGGCAGAAACAATTAATAAAGACTAATTACTCTTTTAAAAGAATTCTGTTTCGTCGATACATCCGTTACACTATAACCGAATAAATTGTGGGGCTGAAGTGACTGTGTCTCTCCATGCCCCACTTTTTTTTATTATTCTTGAAATATGAATACTTGATACGATCCAATGCGAACTTCTTTTTTAAGAAAAAACGGGCGAGACGCCCCTTTTAAGAAGAGAATCTGAGATATGGTTAATTTCCGCTATGGCGGACGCTTTTCAGGGACATGGCTTCAGTCTCCTCAAGCCAACTATGTTGGTCACAAAGGCGTTGCCACACGAGGTGGCGTTCTTAGACTTTGTTCCTTTGTATGTTCTAGAGTGCCTTCCGCTCATGCACCTGCCGCTTCTCTTTCGGTGCAGAAAACATCTGCTATTCCCGCAGAAGTCTCCTCCTCCGCTTCAATCTACTTGTGCACTACTGGAGACGCATAGATTGATAAAACAACTGTGTCTTTACCGTTTCTGGAGTGCTTTGGACGAAACATTGGCTAGATCATTAGCGTTAGAGTAATGGATCGTGAAGTGACGCGTCACTTCACGATCCATTTTTTTCGGTAATCTTGCGGCGGATGTTTGTCCGTCGCCCTCTTGAATTATTTAAAGGCAAGGTGCTTTTGGTTTGAGTAAATTAAAGATAATATCCTGTCCTACTTTTTTAAAAACGTTCTTCTATTTTCTTTACAAATAATAAAACAAGCTTCTAACGCTAAACAGCGTTGGAAGCTTGTTTTATTAATTTGAAAGATCTTTAATAGATAATCCTAGTTTCTTCACTAAATCAATAACTATTTGCTTTTCTTCATTGGACAAGGCACTCATTAGTTCAACCAGTTGCTCTTCATGTCTTGGAAAAATTTCATCCATAAAAGTAATACCTGCTGTTGTAATTTCTGCAAAAGTGACACGACGATCTGTCTCGCTTGAAACTCTACTAATATAGCCCCTAGCCTCTAACTTGTCTACTACATAGGTAATAGAACCACTCGCTAATAAAATTTTATTGCCGATTTGTTGAAGTGGCTGTTTCCCTTTATGATATAAAAGTTCTAAAACTGCGAATTCTGTAGGATTTAGTCCATTTTCTTGAAAAAAATAATTTGTACTTTCATGAATTACTTTATGTGCTCTTGATAAAACAATAAATAACTTTAACGCAGCGTTCGATTGTTCATTTGACATTATCGTCATCCTCACCTATATATAATACATTAACAACTATTATATAGGTCATACAATCAAATTGTCAAAATAGGTTTATTTTGTACTTTACTTGGAAGAATAAATTTAAAAACGGTTCCTTTTCCAACAGAACTATCGACTTCAATTGTCCCGCCATGTGATTCAATTACTTTATAAATGTGAGGTAAACCAAGACCTGTCCCACCTGTTTTTGTGGAAAAGAAAGGGTTAAAAATTTTTTCCAAATTCTTTTCTTCAATTCCATACCCTTGATCTTCTACTGAAACACATAAGAATGAATTATCTTGTATGTCTCTTCCCTCAGCAATGTTCACATTAATATTTCCACCCATCGGCATTGCTTCGATAGCATTTTTAATAGCATTCATAAAAACTTGTTTCAATTGGCTACGATCACCTGAAATTTCACTTTCCTTTGTATCTCCGTAATTTATAGACAAATTGATATTTTTCAATAGAGCCTGGGGAGCCATAAAATTAACAACTTCTTGAATCAAGTCCTTCATCTCAAAATAACAAAACTTATAATTTGTAGG
Organism: Psychrobacillus sp. NPDC058041; assembly: GCF_042885655.1. Lineage (NCBI taxonomy): Bacteria > Bacillati > Bacillota > Bacilli > Caryophanales > Bacillaceae > Psychrobacillus > Psychrobacillus sp. NPDC058041. The sequence goes on along the minus strand of NZ_JBHVRO010000001.1, from coordinate 194,555 downwards.
CTTTGAGACTTGTAAAAATTCTGTTAAAATTTCTTCCATTCGTTGTAATTCATCATTAATAACTGCTAAGTATCTTTTACCATCCTCATTTGCTGTTTTATAAAGCAGCTGTGTAAAGCCCTTTAAGGAAGTCATTGGATTACGAATTTCATGTGCAATACTCGCTGCAAGTTGCCCAAGTGTACTAAGTGATTCGCTATGATCTAATCTTTTTTTCATGCTCATCTTTTCCGATTCATCATGAACTTCAGTTAAATATAGTTTAGTATCTTTCTGTTTTGATACCCTAATTCGTATATACTTTAATTCACCCAAATTATCTTGAATCTCACTAAAAAGCTCAGCTTTTCCATCCCTAAGTAAAGTTTGAATAAAAGTTTTTTTATCCTCAAAACTTTTATTTAACCTTTCTAAAAGAGGAAGAGCATTCATTCCACATAATTCATCCCTACTAGTTTGAAACATTTCTTCTATATTAGAATTAACCTCTAAAATTATCCCTTTTTCATTGATGAAAATAAGCCCAGATGAATAAAACTGAAAAACATGTTCAAACTTTTTTTTGTATTCAGCCAGCACCAATACCACCAAACCTCTCCTTGCGATTGAAAAACCATCTCCATTAAAAGAAATAAGAGTAATGGAGTATACCTTAATTAATAAATAATAGATTAAATTTTTCATCAACTAATTCAAATGTTTGTTAATTCTGATTATTTCATAACCTTTTCGAGAAAGAAATGATTCTATTTTCCTATATTGTCGACAACTATATTCATTGTTACAATATATATACGTTAAAAAGGAGTTTAAAAAATGAATATAATACTAACTACACTAAATGCAAAATTCATCCATACAAATTTAGCCTTACGCTGCCTTAAAGCGTATGCCGAACCTGAATATTCCCCCCTCATTACTGAATATACAATAAAAGATCCAGCTTTTAATATTGTTGCTGACTTATATCAGAAAAAACCTGATATTGTAGGATTTAGCTGTTACATTTGGAATATCGAAGAAACCATAAGGGTCATAAAGATACTAAAGACTGTAGATCCTTCCATAACGATTATTTTAGGAGGTCCAGAAGTTTCTTATGATACAAATGTATGGTTAAAACAAGTCAAAGAGATAGATTATATTGTTGTTGGAGAAGGAGAACATTCTTTTAAAGAATTATTAAACTTCTTACATAAAAAACAATCAATAAAAGATGTTCCTGGAGTAGCATATGTACAAGACGACAAATTTATTCTAAATGCGCTACCTCCAAAATTAGATTTAAGAGAATCACCAACACCTTTCCGTTTTGCCGAAGATATTCCTAATCTGTCGAAACGTATCGTTTACATTGAAACTAGCCGTGGTTGCCCTTTCTCCTGTCAATTTTGTCTCTCATCCATTGAAGTAGGAGTACGATATTTCAATAGAGATAAAGTAAAAGAAGATATTCGCTTTTTGATGAATAACGGAGCGAAAACGATAAAATTTGTGGATCGAACATTTAATATTAGTAGAAGTTATGCAATGGAAATGTTTCAATTTTTAATTGATGAACATTTACCAGGTGTTGTATTTCAATTTGAAATAACTGCTGATATTATGCGACCGGAAGTAATAGAATTTTTAAATGAAAATGCTCCGGCTGGACTATTCCGTTTTGAAATTGGTGTTCAATCTACAAATGATCTGACCAACGAACTTGTAAAACGTAGACAAAATTTTGAGAAGTTAAAACGAACGGTGACAATGGTCAAAAGCGGAGGGAAAATTGATCAGCATCTCGATTTGATCGCTGGTCTACCTGAAGAAGATTATAGTTCCTTTAGACGAACTTTTAATGAAGTATTTGAAATGCGCCCAGAAGAATTACAACTTGGCTTTTTAAAATTACTAAGAGGAACTGGATTGCGTGTAGAAGCCGAAAAATATGGTTATGTTTATGTAGATCAAGCACCCTATGAAATATTCTCTAATAATGTATTAACATTTGATGATATTCTTCGGATAAAACAAGTGGAAGATGTATTAGAAAAATATTGGAACGCTCACAGAATGGATCGTACACTTGAGTATTTATTCGAGGATATATTCGATACACCATTCGACTTTTTCCAACAGTTTGGAACGTTCTGGGAAGAACGAAATTGGTCGAAAATTGGTCATCAATTAGAGGATTTATATACAAGATTGAATTCCTTCCTAGCAAGTGTAGAAAACATCTCATTACCAGTTGTTCAAAGTGTAATGAAACTAGATTATTTATCCAAGCAAAAGTTTCAGCCTCGTAAACCATGGTGGGAAAATGATATGGATAAAGAAGAGCAATCGTATCTTTATAAACAACTATTAAGCGATCCGTCTATTGCAGGAGAAGAGTTTGCAAACCTACAACTGAACGAACGTGAATTATATAAGCAAACATTTATTACACCAATCTCCATCTGTATAGATTCTTATAAAAAAGGAATAATCCAAGAAAAAGAAGGCTACTTATTAACTACATTTGGGAAAAGCAATGCACCCCATCTTTCTTTTATTGAAAAATAAGTTTGCTCTCGCATTAGTGACGAATCCTCTCGCAAAGACGGCAAGTACTTCGCTTAGGCGGAAATTGTGCGATCAAAACTGTTTCTTATTAATAAAACCGAGCATTAGGTCCAGTGATGGACTTTATGCTCGGTTTTTTTAACCGATAGTAACGCGTTCTTTAGGATAGCGGAATTTTGTTTTATTACTTTTTCCACCTAATGAATATAAAAATGAAATCAAGCCTACACGACCAATAAACATTAGAACCATAATAATTATTTTTCCCATATTGGACAGGTCCCCTGTTATTCCAAGAGACATCCCACAAGTTCCGAAGGCCGATGTTATTTCGAAGATTAATGAAGTAATTGGAACATTGGTTTCTGTAACTGATAATAATATAGTTGCAGCAAATACCATTGCAAGTGCTAAAGTGATCACTGCAAATGCTCGAAATATGTCGATTAAATGCACTTCACGATTAAAAATTTGCACACTATCTTTTCCTCTAGAAAAGTTTATTAGAAATAATACGGCAATAGCTAATGTAGTCGTCCTAATTCCACCACCAACGGAGCTTGGGGATGCACCAATGAACATGAGTACACTCATTAGAAAGTTTGTACCTTCCTGAAACTGAGTAACATCAATCGTGGTTAATCCTGCAGACCGTGTAGAAACGGAATGAAATAAAGCAGTAAAGAATTTTTCATGCCACGGCATTCCTTTAAAGGAATTGAACATTTCTAATAAATAGATCATTATGGTGCCAAATACTAAAAGAATTGCATAGGTTAATGTTGTAAGTCTTGTAAATAGAGAAAAACGAAATCCTTTATTCTTATTGGATAGAAATTCTTTTACTTCTATTAAAACAGGGAAGCCAATAGCTCCAAAAATGATAAGAAAAATTGTAATCATTTGAACAAAATAATCATGATGATAAGGAATTAAGGAATCTCCTGTAATATCAAAACCCGCATTTGTCGTAGCAGAGACTGATGTAAAAATACCATGGGTCAAAGCTTCTTTGAACGAATCGTAATATTGGATAAAATACAAGGTCAACAATAATGCTCCTATTACCTGGATTAGCAATAATATTTTTACGATTTCTTTAATTAAGTTTACTACTCCTGATAAATTTGATTGGTTGTAATCTACCATTATCAGTTGGCGTTCACGAAGTCCAATTTTTTTACCTGAAATTAGCCAAACAAACGTACCTAAAGCCATGATTCCAATACCACCTAATTGCAGGACAAGTATTATCATAAAATATCCAAATACGCTGTATGTTTCAGAGATATTAACCGCTGATAATCCTGTGACACTTACAGCACTTACAGCCGTAAATAAGCTGTCTATAAAATCAACGTGAACTCCCGGCTTGTGAACACCCGGTAATCGTAGAAGAATTACTGAGATTGCGATTGCAATAAAATAATAAGTTACAATCGCTTGAGCTGGAGTAGAATTTAATTTTGTTTTTAATCGTTTTTTTATCATAGCAATAATTTCCTTTCGCTAAAACGAAGAGACTGTTCCCTCATTGTAAGAAAAAAAAGCATAAAAAGATAGCTACAACCAACTATCTTTTATGCTTTTTCCCATTAATTCTTCTTGTAAACTTTTTTGTTTGATACAATACCAAAAACATAACCCAAAATTGCAATGACTAATAAAACCGTCCAAAATGTAATTTCCCAAGGAGCCGAGTGTGGAAAATGTTCATCAAGTAAACCAACTTTTGGATGTGAAAGTGTCAAAACGGCTAGTTTTACTCCAACCCATCCTACGATAAGGAAAGCAGCTGTTTCTAATGAAGGATATTTTTCAAGCAACTGAACAAATTTATGAGCAGCAAAACGCATTATGATAAGTCCAATTACTCCTCCTAAGAACATTACTGCAAATTGTCCACCGTTTATGCCCCCAATATGTAATTCACCAAGCTCTGGCAAAGTTACCGCAATTGCTACTGCAGCAAGCATCGAATCAATAGCAAAAGCTATATCAGCTACCTCAACTTTTAATACAGTAAACCAAAAACTTGATCCTTTTGATGTATTCATATCAAAATCAGGATGATCTTCTTGTTTATTTTTCGATTTATCATAAATATGTTTAAACGAAATAAACAGCAAATACGCTGCTCCTAATGCCTGTACTTGCCACACATTCACTAGAAATGTAATCATAAAAAGTGCCAAAAACCTAAATATAAACGCTCCCACTAATCCATAAAACAATGCTTTTTTCTGTTTATCCTTTGGCAAATGTTTTACCATTACAGCCATCACTACTGCATTATCTGCTGCAAGTAAACCTTCCAATCCAACTAATACAAGTAATACCCATCCATACTGAAATAAAATTGCTTCCATTATTATCCTCCTTTTTGCATATAAAAAGACCTTTGCCTTAAAAAAGGCAAAGGTCTCGCTAAGCAATTGAATAATTACTATCATAACCGATGGCAAAAGCCATGTAATGACGACTATGAAATAGGTTTCCCTATAGCTACTCCCCTTTGACATATGTCAAAAGTCTATTTAATTATGTTATTTATTATATCATACTGTTTAAAATTATAGAAGTAGAACTATTAGAGGGGAATATAAAAAAGTTATCATCATTAAGATACTATTTTATACATAAGAAAAAACACAAGCCTTCTTTAAGAAGTACCTTTTTCTCGCCTTTTCCTAAGTGCTTTGGACAAAACATAATCTACACTATTATAGTTAGAGTTATGAATCGTAAAGTGTCTTCGTCACTTCACGATCCATTTCCCTATTAATTAGATCTAGCTTTTTTCCTTGTTTCTTTATCAAACAAACTATAAATAACAGGGACAACATATAAAGTCAAAAATGTGGAACTAATTAATCCTCCAACTACTGTAATTCCCATCGGTTGATTGATCTCAGTTCCTTCTCCTATCCCTAATGCAAGCGGAACTAGTCCTAAAATGGTCGTTAGTGCTGTCATAAGGATAGGACGAACACGATCCCTTACAGAGGTTATTATCGCTTCATAAGAACCTATCCCAGAGGCTTTTCTTTGATTTATATAATCAACTAAAACGATCCCATTGTTTACAACAATTCCTACTAAAATAAGTATACCGATTACTGCAGAAATACTTATAGGTGTATTTGTTGAAAATAGGCCAATAAAAATTCCTATAGTGATAAGTGGGACAGTGAACATAATAACGAAAGGATATTTATACGATTCAAATTGTGCAGCCAATACTATATAAACTAAAACTATTGCTAATAATACAGCTAAAATCATATCATTTTTTGCATTATCCAATAATTCTCTATCTCCTCCAAAAGAAATGAGAACATTGTCTGGTAACTTAGCTTTGATAATTGCTTCATCCACTAAATCGGATATTTCACCTAGAGAATATTGGGACCCGTATTTTAGTGTGAACGTAACGGCGCCAGTTTGATTTACACTTCGAATCGTTAAAGGGCCTTCTGCTATTTTGATATTAGCTACCTCTTGTAATGTAATATATTGACCGGAAGGGGTTCTTAGCTTCAGTTGCTTCAGTTGTTCCACACTATTACGGTAAGCTTCATCATATTTCACATAAACCCCGTAGACTTCTTCTTGTTCAGAAATAATTTGGGTAGCAAATACACCTCTCGTCACATTGTTTACCGTTTGAGCAATTTGAATGGAAGCAATTCCATATTCTGTTGCTGCCTCTTTATTTACAGTCATTTGTACTTCATCAATAGTTTCTGTTAGATCATTTCTCATACTTGTGATGCCATTTATCTTTTCAACTTGTTTCGAAACTGAATTTACAGCTTTATTCAAATTATCTTTGCTTGCAGATGATAATGTAAACGATAAGGAGTTCGGTGATGAACCGGCAGCCGTCTGCATATTAAAATTTACTTCTACATTCTTTCCTGCTGCTTGAATTACTTTTGGTCGGACTTCATCTACAAAAGTGAAAGTAGATCGCTTTCGCTTATCTAATGGTATTAGCTTTACAGATATTTCTGCAGTATTAGACTTAGATGTTCCTCTAGATTGTCCTTCTTGGTTTCCTCCAACAAAACTAACATATACTTCTACATCTTTCTCTTTTTGCAATTCCTTCTCAATATTCTTAACTACTTTATCAGTTGCTGCAAAAGATGCTCCATTTTCAAGTCTTACTGCAATCGTGACAAACCCTTCATCTGTAGCTGGTAAAAATTCTGTTCCCGTACGGAATAAACCAAACGTTGAAATAGCTAATAAAATTAATGTAATCGAAAGAACTAAAGTACGATGAGACAATGACCATCTAACTGATCTTTCAAAATTATTATATGCTTTCGAACGTCGTCTTCTTGCTTCCAAATCCCCTTTTGGTTTCTTTAGCATTCTACTAGCCATCATTGGAATTACCGTAATTGCCACGGCTAACGAAGCAAATAAACTAAACGAAATAGTCAATGCAAATTCTGTGAAAATCTGTCCAATTAAGCCAGAGAGAAATATTACAGGCACGAAAACAGCAACCGTAGTTAAAGTAGAGGCGGTAATAGCTCCCACAACTTCTTTTGTTCCAATAAAAGCAGCTTCTCTAGGATTCTTTCCTAACCCTAAATGCCTTTCAATATTTTCTATTACAACAATTGAATTATCAACTAACATTCCGATACCAAGCGCTAATGCACCAAGTGTCATTATGTTTAAGGAGAATCCCGCAAAGAACATTAATACGAATGTTACTATTACAGAATATGGAATAGCTACCCCAATTATAATCGGACTCTTAATCCCCTTTAAAAATACAAATAATATGAGCATCGCTAAAATACCGCCAGTTACGAGCGTTGTTCCGATATTATTTATTGCCAATCGAACATAATCTCCTTGGTCAAATAATATATTCGCCTTTACACCGCTATACTCTTTTTTTGACAGTAGCTCGTCCAATGATTGTTTAAATGCTTTTGAAACATTAGCTGTATTTGCCTTCGATTCTTGAAAAACAGATAATAAAACGGCAGGTTTGCCATTTGCCCTTGTTTCAGAATTCTGTTCTGGTTCAGTCAGTTGAACCGTTGCAATGTCTGCAATCGTCACTTTTTGACCGTTGAGTGGATTAACAGTAACAACTAGATTTTTAATATCATCTACAGTTGTAAGTGTGCTGACAATTCTTGTTGTTAGCATTTTATTGTCTTCTGTTTCTATAGGATTACCGGGGAGTGAGATATTATTTGCTTGTATTAGTTGTACAATGTCATTCTGTGTTAATCCCTTTTCTTCTAACTTATTCTGATTAAGTAGAATTTGCACTTCCTCTACAATCTTTCCGGAAACATTTACACTAGCGACTCCTTTTGTGCTAATTAGTTCTTTTTCTAATTTCTCTGCGACTAATCTTATATCTTCATTAGCTTTTGAATCGCTAAGTGACAACTGAATTACAGGAAACTGAGCTGGATCAAACTTTAAAAACTGTGGTTTTGCCGCTCCATTTGGCATTGGTGTTATGTCAATCCGCTGCATAACGTCTAATTCAATATCATCCATATTCGTGGACCATTCGAATTCCATTAATAAAAAGTTTGCCCCTTCTTGAGAAGTACTTTTAATGGATTTTATTCCTGGTAAAGTACTTAAAGAATTTTCTAGTGGTTTCGTAATTTTCTCATTAACTTCAATCGGATTCGCTCCCGGATAACTTGTAACCACTACTGCGATTGGAGGGTTTAAGTCTGGTATTAAAGTGATAGGAATTTTAAAAAATGAAACACCACCGAGGATGATGATCAAAAACATTATTACCGTGGTGAATACTGGCCTTTTTATGGAGAAATCACTAATTTTCATTTTCGGGGACCCCTTTATATTTGCTATTACTATCATATTCTCCATTAACGAAGAGTTCAAATCTTTAAATAAATATCTTGTGATTATGAGAGACTATTTTGAGATTTACAAAGTCTACTTGCGATTCGGGTGTGGGATCTTGCGATTTCGAGGATGGACCTTGCGATTCGAATTTGTTTGTCTTTCCATAATAAAAGACCACCTTAATAGAAAGGTGGTCACACATTTTAAAGAAGATTATATAATTTAATATGCTCATATTTATCTTGGAACCATCTTGTTGCAAATTCGTTCTCAAATAAGAAAACGTAATTGTCGTAACGATCTCTCACTAGCATACTTCTTGGACCAGTCATCGATTCTTTTACTTCTTCTTCATTTTCTATCCATCGAGCTACTTTTGAACCGATTGGCTCCATTCGTACATCAACATTGTATTCATTTTTCATACGGTGCTCAAACACTTCAAATTGAAGTTGACCGACTGCACCTAAAATTACTTCTTCTGTATGAAGAGTTTTGTAGTATTGAATAGCACCTTCTTGTACTAACTGTAAAATACCTTTATGGAAGTGCTTCGACTTCAATACGTTTTTAGCTGTTACCTTTACAAATAGTTCGGGTGTAAATTGAGGAAGCTTTTCGTAATTAAATGCTTTCTTTCCTCCAACGACTGTATCACCAATTTGATAATTTCCTACATCATATAGACCAATAATATCCCCAGCGACAGCCACCTCAACCGTTTCACGATCATCCGCTAGAAACTGTGTAGATTGCGTTACTTTGAAATTCTTCCCAGTACGAGCAAGAGTCATATTCATTCCTCTTTCAAATTTACCAGAAACGATTCGGACAAAAGCAATACGATCACGGTGAGCCGGATTCATATTCGCTTGAATTTTAAAGATAAACCCTGAGAATTCTTCATTTAATGGATTTACTTCATCATCATTATCGGTTTTACGAGGCTGTGGCGTAGGAGCAAATTGTAAATATGTTTCTAAAAATGTTTGTACTCCAAAATTCGTTAATGCACTACCAAAGAAGACAGGTGTTAAATCTCCTGATAGTACTTTTTCTTTATCGAAATCATTTCCAGCCTCATCTAAAAGTAGAATATCTTCCATCGCTTGTGTGTAATAGGAAGTTTGTTTCATGGAATGATCAACTGCAAGTTCGCCGTTTTCATCTAAAGGAAGATATTTATCTGATTCTTCTACTCGGAATTGTTCAATCCGCTTATTGTAGCGATCATAAATTCCTAAAAATTCTTTTCCCATACCAATTGGCCAATTCATTGCATATGATTGAATGCCAAGAACCTCTTCTAGCTCTTCCATAAGCTCCAATGGCTCTTTACCTTGTCGGTCAAGTTTATTAATGAACGTGAAAATCGGAATCCCTCTCATACGACAAACTTTAAATAGTTTTAAGGTTTGTGCTTCAATTCCTTTTGCCGCATCAACGATCATAACAGCACTATCAACTGCCATTAATGTTCGATACGTATCTTCACTAAAATCCTGATGCCCAGGAGTATCTAATATATTTATACGACAATTGTTAAAATCAAATTGCATGACAGAAGAGGTAACCGAAATACCACGTTGCTTTTCTATTTCCATCCAATCAGATGTTGCAAATTTACCGGATTTTTTCCCTTTAACTGTTCCCGCGTCACGAATTGCTCCACCAAAAAATAAAAGCTTTTCTGTTATAGTTGTTTTACCAGCATCGGGATGGGAAATGATTGCAAAGGTTCTTCTTTTTAATATTTCATCTGTTAAATTTAAGTCCATATATTTTGTATCTCCTTCTTATTTACTTTTTTATCATATGGATTTGAGCACTAAAATACAAGTAAAAAAGAACCAGCTTACCGTTTTCTAACGAAATAAATCGCAGAAACGGCTGCTGATTCAATTAGATTTTATTAATGATCTATAAAAGCTTTCTTCTATCTTATAACATTTTAGAGCTTACATAAGCATATAAAAGTTTTGCTGTTTGTTCTAAGGATTCCACATGCGTCCGTTCATATGCATGGGAAGCTTCTATTCCTGGTCCAAATAACGCATGTTTCACATCGTAACCGGCGCGAATAGCAGCCGAAGCATCTGAACCATAGTATGGATAAATATCTAATTTATAATCGATATTTTCTTCTTTTGCAAGTTCTACTAATTGGCGAGTTAATTCGTAATGGTAAGGTCCAGAGGAATCTTTCGCACAAATAGACACTGTATATTCGTCGGATGTTTGCCCGTCTCCTATTGCCCCCATGTCTACTGCAATATACTCTACTACTTGTTCTGGAACATTCGAGTTACCGCCGTAGCCTATTTCCTCATTATTCGAAATATAGAAATGTGTTGTATTTGGAAGAACAATACTATTTTCTTTTATTGATTTAATTAATTGAAGTAATAAAGTAGTACTTGCTTTGTCATCTAAATGTCGAGATTTGATAAAACCAGTTTCTGTTTCTTCAAAACGAGGATCAAAAGAAACAAAGTCTCCAACTTCAATTCCTAACAAACGTGTTCCCTCTGCATTCGTTACTTTTTCATCCACACGAACCTCAATATTTTGCTCGTCTCTTGCCAATCCACTAGCATTTTTATAGACATGCACAGTTGTTTGATGCATAAGAATGGTACCTCGGATCTTCTTACCGTCTGCTGTATGAATGGTACAATATTCACCCTCAACTGCATTCCAATTAAATCCGCCAACCATTGTAAGTTTTAATCTTCCACTTGACTTCACTTCTTTTACCATCGCACCAAGAGTGTCCGTATGAGCTGTAAGCAAACGATGGTTGTCATCATTTTCACCAATAATTGTAGCTATTAAAGCCCCTTTATTAGTACGTTTATAAGATACTTGTAAATCTAATAAAATCTTTTCCATAAAGTCCATAATTTCTTTTGTATATCCAGAAGGACTAGGAATTTCAACTAATTGTTTTAACAATGAAACCGTTTCTTCTTTATTAAAAGTAAATGACACTTTACTTCCTCCTTTTATTTACCTCTATATCTTACCAAAAATTATTATTTTCTTATATAACTAAATGAGATAGTATTAGACACATCTATATAAACATGAGGTGGGAAATGGAAACCAAGAGTTTTATAAAAAAAAGGAATCAATTGTTTATTGGTATTTCTGTAATATTTACTTGCATCCATTTAATAACTTCATTATTTTTGCCTGATAGCAAAGTAGAATCTTTTATCTTTTACGAGGTAATCTACATACTCCTATTAATTATATTATTTATTTTTAATTCTCGCATTCATTCGGTCAAGTATCAGTATATTATACTTGCATTCTTGAACCTATACAGTTTATTTATTAATTTACATAACTCAAACATAGTATTTCTTGTTTTTCTTATTTATCCTATTTACGCATCCATTTTATATCGTAATATCTTACCAAGAATAATTTTGCTAATCGCAACTATTTCGGAAGTAGCATTATTAATCTTTTTTAAAGAAGAAGCTTATTATCATTACTTTACCGTAAATGATCTCATTCTTTTAATTATATTTTTAGTCCTTATAGTCCAAACCTCCATTGCAAACTCTATAATGGAAAATAAAAGTTGGAAAAAGCTTTCCGAACAAAATAATTCAATGCTTAAAGAGTTAAATTCTAGGGAAGGGTATTTGCAGTTATTTTTTGATTATGCAAAAGATGCAATTGCTGTATTTGATTTAAATAATAATATTATAGAAGTCAATCATGCATTTGAAGAAATGTATGGATGGAAAAGGGAAGAACTTATAGGACAATGCGTTTGTTTTGTACCACCTGAAAACAGAGAAGTAGCAGAATTGCGCTATCGTGATGTATTGAATGGAGTAAGTTATCATTGTCTAGAAACCCAAGATATGAAAAAAGATGGAACTTATTTTGATGTTCAAATAACGCTTTCCCCCATTTATGATTATAACGGTAAACTAATTGCATTATCAGCTATTAGTAGAGATATAAGCTACAAAAAAGAAGCTGAAAAAATACTAGTACAATCAGAGAAATTAAAAATTGCAGGAGAAATGGCTGCTGGTGTTGCTCATGAAATACGCAATCCGATGACAGTTGTTTCTGGTTTCATACAAATGATGAATGAAGATAAAGAACAACCATACTATGAATATACAAAACTAATTCAGTCAGAAATTGAGCGAATTAATTATATTATGAGTGAGTTTTTAATATTAGCTAAGCCACACATTACTGAAAGAAAAAAATACAATTTCAATCATACATTGGACAATATAATCTTACTCTTTGAACCAGAATTACATTTAAAAGGAATCACCTTAAGTTTGGAAACATCTTCGAAAGATATTTTCTTATTCGGAGAAGAAAATCAGATGAAGCAGGTGCTAATAAATGTATTAAAAAACGCGATTGAAGCGATTATAGAGGATGGTTACATTAATATTACTTATGAAGATAGTCGAAGTGAAGTAATGTCACTAAAAATTTCCGACAATGGATCCGGCATGGATAGCTCTATTGTAGAAAAGCTATTTGATCCGTTCTTTACAACAAAAGAAAAAGGAACAGGTTTAGGAATGATGATATCCAAAAAGATTATAACAGAATACGGCGGAAATATTTCCATTGAAAGCGAATTAGGAAAAGGCACTACTGTCGCCATTCAAATTCCATATAAAGAAGTTTAGGATTGCTTTTTTAGCAGTCCCTAGTTAAAGAAAAAAGGTTTTGGGAAAATAAAAACTCCCAAAACCTTTTAATTTTTTTCATTTCTCCTACACACTAACATAGAAGAAAAATGTGCGATACTCCTGTTTAAAAAACACCATTGAAACCATGAACAGACTTGTGCTGAGGAATCGGCTCAATGGTTCATACGCTGAAAGAGAGTATCTTTTTCTGGTTTGGATACTTCCTACTTTCTATGTTATAAGATATTGATAATTTACTTTAGAAGGCTTCTAACAAGCTTTACTTTGTTTCTATATGGTGGAAATATAATATTTACGGGTAACTTCGTACTTTTTTTCATGATAGATTTTTGATGAGTAAATAAAGTGAAGCTTGCTTCTCCATGATAAGCTTGAGTTCCAGAATTTCCAATACCACCAAACGGTAAGAAAGAACTTCCGACATGTGATAGTGTATCATTTATACATCCCCCACCAAACGAAAATTCCTGTAAAAAATAGTTCTGAGCTCTTTCATGCTCACTAAAAAAATAAGCAGAAAGAGGTTTTGGTAATTTACGGATTTGGCGAATAACGGTTGGTAAATCAGAATATGAAATAATTGGTAATATGGGTCCGAAAATTTCATCTTCCATCGATGGGCTTGAGAAACTTACTCCATCTAATAAAGTTGGTTCAATATATAAATCATTTCTATCAGAATGCCCTCCAAATATAATTTGATCTTTTTCAATTTCTAGAACTTTTTTTAAACGATCGAACTGAGTTTCGTTCACAATTCTTCCTAAATCCACACTTTCCTGAATCGAATTACCAAAAAAACTCTGAATCGTTTGTTTTAAAAGTCCAACAAACTCTTCTTTAACGTTTTCTTCTACTAATACATAGTCTGGTGCTACACATGTTTGACCTGCATTCACTAATTTGCCCCATATAATACGTTTTGCTGCTACTTCTAGATTAGCAGTATGGTCTACAATTGCCGGACTTTTTCCACCAAGTTCGAGTGCTATTGGAGTTAAACGTTCAGATGCAGCTTTCATCACAATTTTTCCGACTTTAACACTTCCGGTGAAAAAGATAAAGTCGAATGGTGCATGAATTAATAACGATGTGACTTCCTTTTCACCTTCAATCACTCGAATGTATCTTGCTTCAAATGTTTCTTCAATTATTTTCTTAACAATTTTAGAAGTATAAGGTGTTGCTTCAGAAGGTTTTATTATGGCACAGTTTCCTCCTATTATGGCTCCTAGAAGTGGTTCCATCACTAATTGAAACGGATAATTAAATGGTCCAATTATTAAAACAGTACCGTACGAATCGTTTACAATACAACTTTTAGATGGCATTAAAGCTATAGGCGTCTTGACCTGCTTTGGTTTCATCCATTTCTCAAGATTTTTCATCATATAAGATATATTGTCATAGACAAGTCCAATCTCCGTTGTATATGCTTCAAATTCACTTTTTCGCAAATCTTTATAAAGTGCCTGAATAACTTCTTTTTCATATTTTTTTATAGAGTTTTTTAACTTTTGTAGTTGATCGATTCTAAACTTGGCAGTTCTAGTTAACCCAGAATAAAAAAATGTTTGATGTTCCTCCATAAAATCTTCTATTTGTTGTGCTGTGAAATTCATAAAAAACATCTCCTTTTCTTTATTTAATGACTAAAACTAAACATCTGTTTAATGTGAATCATACTATTCTTTTCGAGTGTAGGAAAGATACTAACATTCTGGTTTAATATAATCGTTTTAATAAATACATGAAAGATATGAAATGTGGAAATACTCTTTATGTAGAGAGAATCTTTCCTTACATTTTTCAATTCATTAGTCTATAAGCGTTACTTTGGATGCGTGATATTCGATTCATTTTCTGATAACAAGTTTATTCTGGAAACTGAAATGGGTATATATTGGTCAAATGGACAAAAAGAATTTAAAGGAGGAAAATGAAGATGACAGAAACAGAAACATGGTGGGAAACAATATTTACAGGTGCATTTGCAATGGGAATAAATAAAGAACGCTTAACGGAATTGGAAGAAGAATCATTTTTATATTTTAAAGAAGACCAAAGCGAATTGGAGAATAATAATTGAAAAATTATTCTACATAAAATCAGCTTTTCCACAAAATATAAAGGAAAAGCTGATTTTTTTATTCAATATTTCTCCATAAGTACAATGCTGCATAACTTAGAAATGGAGACCAAGCTTCGAAATGGATTTCTATCTCTTCTTTCGTTGGCTTTTTCTCCAATTTCCAAAGTTGTTTTAATGAATTTTGGAGTCCTACATCTCCAACTGGAAATAAATTATTTCTACCAAGTCCAAAAAGTAAAAAACTTTCCGCTGTCCAAGGACCAATGCCTCTAAGTGTAGTTAATTTTTTTATAATAATTTCATCCGTTTCTTGACTCAATGCTTCTAGATTTAATTCTGCACACGCTATTGCTTTCGACACCCCTATAATATACTCAGCTTTTCTAGAACTAAATTGCATACTTCGAAGGGTTTCGACATCTATCACTGCTATTTTCTCTGCTGTAGGATAAAACCATACATCATCCACTTGTTCGCCAAATGTTTGAACAAACCTTGTAGTTAACGTTCTTGCAAAAGATAAATTCAATTGTTGATGAATGATACTTTTAATTAGATTCGCATATAAAGAATAATCGGTAATGATCGGTGTTCCCTCAAATTTGCTGAATAAATTCTTTAAGTTTGTTTTGGAAAAGTGATCATTGACTGATTCTAAACTACGATCAAAGTGAAAAATGGATGAAATGCGTTGAATCTGTTCATTCGACATGATTCCCGAAAGTTGGAATTTAGGTTCAAGAAATGATCCAACGCTTTGAATCGTTATTATCGACTCCTCTAAAGGGACTTTTACTAATTGTTTGTTTATATCTACGGTATTTAAAGGATCTAAAGCTAGTCTTGTAATTACTTCATCAAAACGATAAGCAAAAGGTAATTCAATTGTATGCATCCTATGCTTCTCACCTTTCTATGTAATAAAAATTTTCTAGGTAACTTACAATCTCTTAAAAAAGTTTCGTCAAAGTCTTTGATATGATAAATTTCCTCATTTCAATCTTTGAGCATTAAGGTATTGGGAAGTTACAAAATTTTTATAAGAAACCCCAAGTATTCATAATAAACCTTAGGGCTTCTCTTATTTACTTTTACTTATGTTCGTACACCTTTAATATTTGTTTCTGGTGCAGTTTCTTCTGGTGGTATATCTTCAAAGGTTTCATTTGCTTCTTCTAAATCTCTCGTTCGATGAGCTAGTCGAGAAGCAGCACATGCTGCAATACTTCCTACTAAATCATCTAAAAAGGTATGAACTCCTCCACCGGTTTTTGTATCTAATTTCGAAATAATTCCAATTTTATTTTTATCCAAATGTCCAAATGTAGTTACGGCAATACTTCCATACGTATACACTGATCCTAAAGCGATAGTTTCATCCACTCCAAATAATCCTTCGTCTGCTTCTACAATTTGTTGCAATGGTTTTGATAATAACTTTTTCTCTGCAAGCTCATCTAATTCTATCCCAACTAGAATAGCATGTTGCATTTCCCTTTTTTTCAATACACTTTTAATCGATTCAATGCAGTGTTCCAATGTGAGTCCTTTATTGTATGGTATTTGCATTTCATAAACGATTTTCGCTATTTCTTCAATGGTAACACCTCTCCGAAGTAACGCATCATTAGCAGCTTTCTCTACAGTTCTCGAATGAACTCTTGATGTTTGTCTATCCAAATTGATAATCTCCTTTTTGAAAGTTTTTTCTTTGTTACTTATTGGAATAACAGTCGCTTTTGAATTCTTAATTGGTGTTCATTATACCTCTGATCATGTATATGTTACAATTTCTATACAACATGATTACTTTCTAGGAGGAACTATATGAACCGTGGAATTGTACAAGATTTGACTCTTTTTAGCGATGCTCTTCAAGAAGAAATGCAGCTACTTATTTATTTACCACCAAATTATTCTCCATTATATAAATACAGCATACTTATCGCAAATGATGGAAAAGATTATTTTCAATTAGGCAGAATTTCTCGTGTAACGGACGAGTTATATGAAGAAAAGGAAATAGAAAATTTAATAATTGTAGGAATTCCTTATAAAAATGTAAAAGATCGAAGAGAAAAGTATCATCCAGATGGCCAAAAACATCAAGCTTACATACGGTTCTTGGCACAAGAACTTGTTCCTTATATTGATGAAAATTATCCAACGTATCAAATTGGTATGGGGCGAGCTTTAATAGGCGACTCTCTTGCTGCCACTGTATCATTATTAACAGCCCTTCAATATCCTAATACATTCGGAAAAGTTATTTTACATTCTCCACTGGTAAATGAATACGTATTGTCTCAAGTGGAGAATCATAAAGAAATACATGCATTTTCTTTATATCATGTAATCGGAAAAGAAGAGACTTCAGTTAAAACAGGTGATGGTTTAATTACTGATTTTGTAACGCCAAATAGAGAATTGCACAATTTGTTATTAAAAAAAGGATTTTCGACTTTTTATGACGAATTAGATGGAGATCATACATGGAAGCTATGGCAACCAGATATGAAAAGATCACTCAAAAGAAATTTCGGCTTGTAAATGGTATAATGTTAATGTAATCTGCTATAAAAATTAGAGGAGGTAATGAAAAATGAAATACGGTATTGTTGCTTTCCCATCAAAAAAAGTTCAGGATTTCGCTAATTCTTACAGAAAGCGTTACGACCCTCACTACTCAAGGATTACACCTCATATGACTGTTAAAGGTGTATTTGAAGCCGATGAAAATGAAATTAAAACAATTGCAGAAAAAATTGCAGAAGTTGTGAAAGGTCATAAACCATTTACATTAAAAACTTCTAAAGTAAGTTCGTTTGCTCCTGTAACAAATGCAATTTATTTTAAAGTTGAACCAACAGACGAATTGATGGCTTTACGTGGTGACTTAAATGCAATAGAATTTAACGACACTGAAAATTATGCATTTGTACCCCATATAACAATTGCTCAAAAAATGAATTCTAGTGAACATGATGATATTTATCCACAATTAAAAATGATTGGAGCGGAATTTGAAGAAGAAATCGATCGACTTCATCTGCTTTATCAACTAGAAGACGGTTCTTGGACTGTATATGAAACTTTTAGATTGTCTGGAGCTGAGTAATAATTGGTTAATGCAAAAATCGTTGAAACAGATAAAGAATATCAGGATGCTGTATCAATTAGAAGAAAAGTTTTTGTAGAGGAACAAGATGTTCCTCTACATTTAGAACTGGATGAATATGACCCGGAAGCTATTCATTTTGTTGCTTACGATGAAGAAATACCATTTGGAGCAGGAAGAATTCGAACCGCAGAACCCCTTGTAGGAAAAATAGAACGTGTATGTATTCTTCCCGAATATCGAGGAAAAAAATTAGGCAACTTAATTATGCAATGTATGGAAGATTACGCTCAACAAAACGGCTACCAAAAGCTCAAATTGAATTCTCAAAGTTATGCTATTCCATTTTATGAGAAAAGAAGCTATTCGATTACATCACCCGAGTTTTTAGAAGCTGGTATTCCACATAGAGCAATGGAGAAGCGATTGAATTAGATGAAACAAGTGAGATGATTTAATTTTAATCATCTCACTTGTTTTATTTATAGCCGCTGGAATAAAAGATAAAATTGTAACACTTCTTCTTAGAACAACATATATATAGAGAGAAAGACTTTGAAAAAATGGCATAGATGTTTTTATGTAGAACTGGATATATGTACTCAACTTCAGATACGTTGATTCTAGTTCTTTATTTTTTTCTTTATCCTAAATTAAAAGTTGCAGAATTGTATGAGCCCCTCCTAAAAAGCATCTCGAAAGTTAATCATTGATAGCATATGGAATCTTATTAGCAATATCTTAAACTCCCTGACTTTTTACTGGATTCTTACTAGGGAATAAGGTTTTTTTAATAATGGATTCTTTTATTTGTTTATAAACTGTACAAATAAGAGTTTTGAAAACATTTACTATGTAAAATATAGATATGCAGGAAATCAACCTATTTGAAAGATTCCCTGACATACTTACTATATCTTATGTTTAAAAACGTTAAATTTGGAGATTTAATTTGCAAAAACCAATTGTACCCAAAAATATAAAAATGTCAGCGTTACAATTGTTGTGATTGGTATGACGATCAATGTAACACTTAAATAATCTTTCCATGTAATTTTTATCTTATTTTTTCTAATTATATGCATCCAAATAAGGGAAGCAAGTGTACCAATAGGTAATAGCAATGACCCCATGTCGCTTCCAATAATATTTGCTAGATAGATAGTTTTTAATGTTATTGGATCTAACCCCATTTTTGTTAAAGTAATCGTTCCTATCATTAATGCTGGATGGTTATTAAATAAGTTAGAAAGTAGCGATACTAATCCTCCCATGATAAAACTAGCGTGAAGTAACCCTTGGTTTACAATTGGTTCACACAATTGCACTAACAATGCTGTAAGTCCTACATTGTGTAAACCATAAATAATCACATACATTGAGAAAGCAAAAATTAGAATGTGCCAAGGAGTCTTCTTTAAAATGTCTACAGGGTTAGTTCGTAGATGGTACCATCTCCAACACAGCAAGATTACAGAACCAAGTACTGCAACAATTTCAATTGGAATGTTCACATAAGATGCTACAAAAAGTAGACTTCGGATGATAAAGACGAATAGCAATATCTTTAACATAAATTTAGTTCGCTTTCGTTTTGTTTCAACTGAGATTTTCGTTTTTAATGGATGAAAATTTTTCATGAAAAAAGATTCTTCTATATCTATAACTGAAACTGGTAATGTTTTTGGTAGTTTTTTCTTTACAACGATATACATCAAGTAAGACATGAACATTAATCCAAGTGTAGCAGGAACAAACATCATTGCAGTATGCATCCAAAGTGACATTTCGACAATATTTAAGGCGATTAAGTTAACTATATTACTAACACCAATAGGTGCACTTGAAGCAGTTGCAATTAGTGCGCCACTTAACAAATACGGTATTTGTTGTTGAGGTTTTATCCTCATGTTTTTTAACAGCATTATTAATATAGGGGTTGTTATTAATATACTTCCATCGTTATTAAATAATAATGTCATTAAAAAGCATAACAACTGGATATACCAATAAAGTCGGTGACCTGATCCCTTTGACAATCTTACTATTTTTGCAGCTGCCCAGTTGAAAAAACCAAAACTCTCTAATATAACAGCCATAACAACAGTTGACATAATAGTGATCGAGGCCCCACCGATTTTACCAGTGATGTCTACAACATCATTTAGTGATACAATTCCAGCTAGTAAGATAATCACTGCACCAATTGATGCTGGCCATGCCTCATTAATTCCTCTTGGCCTCCAAAATATAACCAACATAGTTGTTAGGAACACCAAACTGGCGACTCCAATTTGAAAACTCATACATATACCATTTCCTCTCGTTTTATGTTTGTCCGTTTCTTTGTATGTATATTCACTTCGTATTACAAGAATCGAGGTGTATGTCCATAGAAATGAAAATATTTTATATATTAAATAAATCGCCTTCCATAATTGAAAGGCGATTTTATGTATTTGATTCTTGGTATTTTTTTCAAGAAGCATGAAAGATTCCATGCTTCTATTATTAAATTTTAAGAGCTAATTATTATCCTAAGTTTATACTTTGTGCAGAGTTTTAATATGATCTAAGTTTAGATATATCGAATGTGATCTTGCTCCTTGAATCTCAATAATTTGCTCATGCACATTATTTATTTTTCCTATGTGACTCTTACTACCTCCTATATTTAACACGACAATTGTATCTTTTAAGTTTTCAACTTGGGCTTCAAATGTGCTAGCCAATAGTTCATTACTTATCTGTAATGGGAGCTTTTTGTAATCTAAACCATATGGTTTTTCATTTTGAGAATAAGGAATTAGCCACTTTAGATGCTTTATAGAAATATACATCGTCTTATATATAGGAGAAAAAAATTCAAAATAGTTATCCTTGATCTGCATTATATAACCATGAAGTGTTTTATCATTTGTTACAAAAATTTCAACATTATTCTCTTTAGCTTGAGCAAGAACTTCTATTAAAGATAAATCTTCTTTGTTTTCATCTCCAATAATACCTGGGAGCTCTATAGGGTCAAGAATATCGTATTCAGTTTTACTTCGTACTCTTAAACTTTGAACATGATTTAAAGGGATGTACATATAATTTGCACCATTAAAAAGTACAAATATGTCACTTCCTAAATCAATAATAGTTCCATTAATTAGTTTCTTTCCTGAAATTTCTACTTCAACTACTTCCTTAATAAGGCTTTGTATAATTTTATTCAAGGTCACATCTCCTTAATTTCTAGTTGATGTTCTCTTACTTGATAATACATCTTTGCCGCATGCATCATTAAAGAATAATACTGTTTTTCCATCATGTCAGCTTCTTTATTTAATATTGTCGATTGGTGAATTTTATTTTTTTCTAGCGTTATAGGCAAATCGCTATATTCTATATTATTTTTGCTTTTATTAAACCTCTGATAATTAATAGAATTAGTTCGAACAGATTGTTGCTGTAACCTAATTAATTTTTGTGCTTTATTTGCAGCATATTTCATTAATGCAAAATACTGCTTCTCTAACATCTCTCTTTCTTCTTTTGCACTTAATAGTTTTACAGGTCTAGAAAATAAAATTTTTTCAGCAAGAGGTGTTTTCCCATTCACTGACGAAACTTCATCGACATTTTTCTGCTTATCGCTTGAGATACTTTTATTAGTTAATTCATTTTCTAAATTGTCTTCAATATTAGTTGAGTTTTCTTGTTGAACTGGATTTTCACTTTTTGGAGTGGTTCTTTTGGGAATTGGAATTGTAGATTGATCACTATTTAAAGCACTCCATGCAGTGAGTAGTATTTTTTTGCCTCTGTGGTTTAACCGAGTATTTTCTTGTATTAATTGCTCTTGTTTCGTAGCACTATTATTTTTTAAAATTTCATGTGAATTAATTTTTTGAATAACTTCTTCATCACTCTTTATGAAATCAGAAGTATCCAATTGTGATAGATTAGTTTCAATTATTGCTGTGGAATTTGAGTTGAGTTCTTCCACGTTCATTTCATTATTATAAATGGCAGTTTGCACATCTTTCTTTAGATCTTCTGTTTCTTCTAGCTGAAAGAAAGCTTCATGATCGACTGGCTCTTCATTATTGTGAGTTAAATTGGGGACAGTATTAAAATTGGAGTCCAAATTAGATTCTAGAGGTTCTTTAATAACTTCAGTATTAACATTTATTAAGGTTTCAATATGACTAATGCCAACTTGTCTTTCTTTTTGATGAACTAGTTTTCCTTCCTCCAGTATAGGGTCAAGCTGTACTGCTAACTCATCGTTCATAGGGAAGACGTAGTTCTGAAGAGCTTTTTCCTGACTACTTTCCAAGCAATGCTCTTTTATTTCCAATGTTTTATTTATGTTTGCTTTATATATCTGTTGGATATTAAGTTGCTCTTTGTTATTTAAAAAATGAATATCATCTATCGATAAATTGCTATAAATATTTGCAATATATGATTTAGAAATAAAAAGTAAATCCTTACTATTAATTAGAATTATGTGATCTTGCAATATCGTAGTTAGAACGCCATTTAGTGCATCATTACTTAGACTATTAATGGTGACCCAATTGTATCTTAGAGCTATTAATACATCTGTTAAGTCATTTCTGTCGAGGTAAGAACAAAGATTTGGAGAAGCACTAAATTCTTTAGCATTTTTAGAAAGAGCTTGGATATTATTTATTGCCAAATATATTATATTCCGATTCACATCAACAACTAGATGGTCTTGTTTAACATCCAACAATATTCCTTCTACAAATTGATTGTCACTCAAATAAATACCTATTTTCATTTTCTTATGAGCGCATAATACTTCCCAAAAGTTTTCCTCTAGCAATATTTGGATCCTCCTTCCTAGAATATTCGTCGCTCATATCTTAAAAGCGACGAATGCCCCACCTAGCTATTTAGTATCTTTTTTTCTCTTCTTATTTATTATTTTACTTATCTTCTTTTACTTCTTTCTTCTCTTTTCCTTCTTTATTTTCTTTTCCTTCTTTGTTATCTTTTCCTTCTTTGTTATCTTTTCCGTCTTTGTTATCTTTTCCATCTTTGTTATCTTTTCCGTCTTTGTTATCTTTTCCATCTTTATTATCTTTTTCATTGGATTTTTTGTTTTTAGTGTCTTTTGTTTTTTCAATTTTTACACCATAGCTTATATTACGAATATGGAACATCGAAACCCTAATAATTTCTTCATTTGCTACAATTATTACAAAATCATCCGAAACATAGTCCATAACGCCCTCTAATGTTTCTGGTCCACCACGATTAATTTTTACCCAATGTAGTGTTAATTTATCCAAAATCCCTTTAAAATCATTAGCTTTAATGAAATTAAAGTCTCTTGGAATTTCAAGGTTAAAATCTACTTGATTTTTCGAATTATACGTTACGCTCTTCACATGCTGAGTATTATAATAAACAATTCCATCATCCTCTGTTAGCAATGTAAAGTGATCATCTGCTGTTGATAATAGCATACCAACACGAGATTCCGGTCCACCTCTATCTACCTTAATAACTTTATCTACTAGAGAAAGTAACATCTTCTTATTCACTTTTTCTAACCCCCTTTTTTAGTATCTTAATATTTATATGTAACTTGAGTTGGCAAAGCATTGGTTAAACGCCCATATTATTATAATTGTTTAAGCTCTTTTACATTTTGCTGAAATGTTTTCAAAAGTAAATAAAATTTTTCCAAAAACCTACTTATAAATTGAACAGAATATCACTATTTTACATAGTCTGTAATAATGACATTACATTATAGAAAGTAGTGAAAAGTTTTGACTGAAGAAGAAAATAAAAAGAAAGAAAATGATCCGCTTTTGTCGGAAGGTACTCAAAAAGCAAAAAAGGGTCATCACTCTAAAAAAGACAAAAATCTTTCTGACTTAACTGAAAAAGAATCTGAAATCAAGAAAGGCACTGGCGACAAAAAAGAATCCCCTCACAAAAGGGACTCTGTTGATAATGAAAAAATAGAAGATGATCGTAAAATAGAAGTTGATAAAGAGAAAAACTCAAAAAAGGATAGTCATAAAAAAGAAGAGGAAAGTCCTGATAAAAAAAACTCTGAACCTAAAAGAGACGTTGAGGATGATTCCACAAAAAAAGAGGATGGCCATAAAAAAGGCAATGGTAACAAAAAAAACACTAAGCATGAAAAAGCAAATAGTGAAAAAAAGAATAAAAATAACTAATGTTTTTGCAACAAACAATTGTATAATTTAAACATTTTTAGTTCAACAATTCCTTATTAGGGTTGTTGGACCTTTATTTATTTTGATGTTCTATTATTTAATAATCGAGAAATATCTGTATATTTTCAAGTAAAAGCCCTAATATATCTTTTGTTTCGAATGTAATACTTTAAAAGAATAAAAAAAAATGTCGATGAAAATATCGACATTTTTTATTTAACTAAATATAGAAGTTTATTGTGTTTCCTTTACCATTAATTTTTGCAATTTCAGGTGATAAATTTACTGGATTTGGCTGTATAAAGTTTTTAAACAGTGGTAGGATAGATGGTTCATCAGCATGTAATAGTTGCTTTTCTTTATTATTTTTAAGTTTCCGTTCTTGATCAACAAGACGTTCCTCAAATATTGATTTCATTCTTATACCATCAATATTATTAATAAAAGCAAAATTATAATCATCCATTAACAAACGATTCGCGTAAATTTGAGACTGAATTGGTTGAACTGGAATGATATATCCCATTTTCTCCACCTCCCATTTCTTAAATACTTAATACCCTTTGCCTCCTCTAGTGAAACCCAAAAAAATATTTAGACTACAATAATTTTTCAATGTCAGTTAGACTTAACGAGTTTCCTTTTTGTAATATGGATTTTGTAAGCTCATCTTCTAACTCTTTGGAAACTGGTTTCTTTGCTACCATGCCAACTTTACGTACAATTTTACGAACTTGATCTTCATTCGAAAAATCAGCAGATGAGATAGTATTGGCAAGTGTAAAAAGTTCTTCCATTGAAACACCTGTTTTATTTTCGATTGCTTTAAAAAATGAATTTTGCATTTATTTTCCCCCTCACATTTTTGTTTATCTTGGATTAAGGGAGAAAGCTTCTACCGACAATGATTAATAATATAAATAGTACTACGATTAGAACAAAAGTTGAGCTTCGGCCGTGACCATAGCCATAACCAGGTCCATAGCCAGGATATCCTCCACCACAGTAGCCATACATACTCTTTCCTCCTCTCCTCTTCGACTTATTGTATGCAAAGTCGAGTTAGAAAAAAGGGCGTATCAACTAGTAAGTAGTATTACGTTTCTGAAATATAAATGCACCAATTACTCCAAACAATATAGCTGCGCTAATTCCCGAGCTTGTAACTTCGAACATTCCTGTTAAGACACCTATTAGACCATGTTTTTCCGCTTCTACTAATGCTCCTTGCGTTAATGAATTTCCAAACGATGTAATTGGAATCGTTGCACCTGCTCCTGCAAAATCGATTAAACGCTCATATAATCCTACCCCTGCTAAAACTGAACCACTAACAACTAATATACATAGTGTATGTGCTGGAGTGAGCTTAAATGCATCCATTAATATCTGCCCTACAACACAGATGAGACCTCCGACAATAAATGAAATAATCAATGAAGAAATCATATTATCCTCTCTTTTCCATACGGCATTCAATGGCATGAGCAATACAAGGAATTGTTTCTCCTTGTTGAAAAGTCAATGGTGATAATAGTGCACCAGTTGCTACGAGTAATACGCGGTTATATACACCATTTTTTAATTGCTTATACATATGACTAAAAAAAACTGCGGCGGAACATCCTGCACCACTTGCCCCAGAATTAAAAAAAGTATTTTCTCCATAGAATTGTGCTCCAGCATCTTGTAAAATTACTCCACTATTTTCATCTTGAAACATTTCTTTTAAAATTGACAACCCAATTTTTCCTAAATCACCTGTCATAATAACATCATAATCTGCCATCCTACTGTTAGTATTCATTAAATGTCTTTCGATAGTATCTCTTGCAGCAGGTGCCATGGCAGCACCCATATGTAATGGATTTGTTTGGCCGCCATCCACTACCCTTCCAATTGTTGCATGTGTTATAATAGGCGAGTTTTTTGCTTCTTTTTGCAATAAGGCAAAACCTGCAGCAGTTACTGTCCATTGAGCAGTTCCTGGTTTTTGAGATCCATATTCAAGTGGATATCTAAACTGTCTTTCTACTGCTGGATGATGACTAGAGGCTCCAGCTAAAATAGATGATGCATTGCCTGATTCTATTAAAAGGCTTCCAAGAATAACCGATTCCATTGAACTTGCACAAGCAGAAAATACTCCTAAAAAAGGAATAGCCAATTGACGTGCTGCAAAATTAGTAGGAGAAAGTTGATTTATCAAATCTCCTCCGATAAATACATCAATGTTTTCCATTTGCTCATTACCTTTGCGAACTGCTAAAGAACAAGCTTTTTCAATAAACCTACTGTTTCCTTGTTCAAATGTCTCATCTTTTTCATTCTCTAATGGTAAAACCTCATCAAACGAGTCGGCAAATGGGCTATCTTTTTCCATTGGGCCAACAATAACAGCTGTGCTAGCAATACTTGGACTTTCCTTAAATTGAATAGTTCCTGCAGTATTTACCATGAGATCACTCCCATTTTCACTAAAATTGTTTTAATTAATGCAACAAAAAAAGCAGACAGTACTCCAAAAACAATGACAGAACCCGCTAGCTTGAACATATTTCCTCCAATGCCTAATACGTACCCTTCCGACTTATGTTCAATGGACGCGGAAATGACCGCATTGCCAAATCCAGTTACAGGTACAGCAGACCCTGCGCCACCAAATTGGGAAATTTTTTTATATAACCCTGTACCAGTTAGTAGCATGGCAATGAATACCATAGTTGCCACGGTAGGATTCGCAGCTGTTCGTTCCGTAAATGGGAAAAAACGTATATAAAATAAAGTAATAAGTTGTCCAATTGTACAAATTATTCCTCCCACAAAAAAAGCTTTTAAAATGTTAACAAAAAGTGGAGCTTTTGGTGTTTGGCTATCGACAATTTTCTCGAATTGTTTTTGATCCATTACGTCGCTTCCTTTGACAGTGATTTTATTTGATCAATTGATTTTTTTAGTTTGTCTGTTTGCATATTTTCTTTTATTATTTTTTCAACTTCCCATCTTATTTTTAAATCCCCTGTTACAAGAACTTCTTTTTCCGGAAACTTTTCTTCTAATTGTTTCTTTATTTTTTTTTCTATTTTGTCTTTACTAAATCTACTCATTCTTCGTATATCAATTGCAACGATAACATCATTTTTATCTGTAATGCTTTTGTATCCATTAATTGACTTATTCTCATTCAATACTTGTACAATTTCCGGCACATCATTTTCAGGATATATTTCTTGAGCCACATTATTTGAACATGCAGTTAATAGGACGAAAGGAATTGACCACCAAACAATTTTTTTCATCAGATAATTGCTCCTTTTCGAGTTAGTATGAGCATTCAAAAATGAAATATACGAAGGCATTTGAGATATTTGCCCTTCCCTTAATGGAGAAGCTACATAAATTAAATAGAGAGATAAGGAGGTGAAAATTAATGGGATGTGGAAGAATTGAAGACGTAGCAGAAGTAAAAAATAATAATCGATGTGTTTGCGATGTTGTTCGAGCAATTAAAGATATTCAAGACCAAGCGGTATCTAATGATTGTGATTTTTGTCCAACAAATTGTTTTTTAGAACCTCTTGGGGGACTTGTAAGTCCTGCTCGTCGTCACCAAGCGGACACCCGAGTTTTTATGCTATTAACTGAAGATGGTACTCCATTTAAAGCATTTTTCCGCGACAGAGATGTTTGTGATAACGATTGTATTTCAGTATTTTTCCGTGTAGAAGATATTTTTGATAGTTGTTGTGCAACTTTACGTGTTCTTGAACCACTTAATAGTGAAAGACGTGAAGTCGATTTATTGAATGCTGATGGAACTAAATTAAATTTAAGAAAACTTTGTGACGTAAGAAACTTTAGATTAACAGGTAGCTGTATCACGGTTGATTTAAACTGTTTCTGCGCTATTGAATGCGTAGCAGACGTATTTTTAGATGTATGTGACTAATCGTTTCTCCCTTGCAGTGTCTACTCCGTTCGGGAAGTACCCGGACGGTTTTACTTTGAAACGGAAAGTGATTAAGCCCTCTTAAAGAGCACTATATTTGTATACATAAGAAAAAGGCAAGGGTCCTTTCAGTGCATCTTGTCTTCACTATTCACTGATTGCTTGGGACGAACCATTTGCTCCTGTTGATACTCGTTGCAGAAAAACTTTGGCTACACTATTACCGGTGGATTTGAGGAGTTGGAAGTGACTCCACTTCCAACTCCTCTTTTTTTGACCTTCTAGTGGCGAATGTTTGTCCAAAGCCCTCTTGAAATTTGTCCGGCATAAATGTATTTTGTTTGGATAATTAAAGAAAGAATTCTTTACTACTCTTTTAAAGCTTCCGAAGATACCATTTTGGAAGCTCTTCACTTCTTAATCGGTAAATACTACCTATTTTTCTCTGGGTCTGCTTGCCATTTGTACAAGCAAAAAGAAAGTATCTGTTCATTACTTGGACGAAGTATACTCTTTCCTAATTAGGTCTTTTGAGTGAAGCGGAAGACGGAGATTCCTAGCGGTTTAGCAAGCAATTCAAGACCCTGGCCAAAAGCGCTGAGAAATTAATTTTTGAGAAGAGCTTGCGCAGGAGCAAAATCTTTTTCTGCGACGAGCTTGCGCAGGAGCAAAATCTTTTCTGCGACGAGCTTGCGCAGGAGCAAAATCTTTTCTGCGACGAGCTTGCGCAGGAGCAAAATCTTTTCTGCGACGAGCTTGCGCAGGAGCAAGGGAAGCATCCTTATGCTTCCCCCCTGGAGCGGACCTGTTCATGGCATAGCTATTAATAATGATTTTATTTCTGAAAAAAAAAAACTATCCTACTCAGGATAGTTTTCGAGATTCACTTCATTTCCGTACCTCGCCAAACGATTTTATCAACTTGATCAACTCGATAAGTAATTGATTCTCCAGACCCAACAGCAAAAGTCACAAATTCATCATCTACTTTTTCAACCTCACCTTGTAGATAGATTCCTCCTGCAAGATGAAAAACAAGTGGACGATATGCTCTTCGTTGGAATGGTTTTGCAAGAAAAATTAGCTTTTCTAATATTGCAAGAGTTTTCTTGGACATACTGCTACGTATTTCATATATCGATGTGCTTTCTTCTTGCACTTCCTTTGGTACCTCCATAGCTGGTACCTCAAGACCTACGTTCATCACAGCCTCCATCTGAATATTAGACTGAATTGGATATAGATGAAAAACAGGTGGACCTTTTATATAAAGTAAAGGATCATTGAAAGAATTCACAGACACATCCTTTTTCCTTTACTTTATGCACCTTTAGTTAAAAGTGTGAAAAAAGCCTACTCATGATATTGAAGAGATAAATAATGTTGCAAGTCCAAGGTATATTAAAATACTAATAACATCATTAATTGTAGTAATAAAAGGACCAGATGCAACAGCCGGATCAATTTTCATACGGTGAATTAATAATGGAATAAACGAACCACCAATTGTTGCAACAAAAATAGAACCTAGAAGAGCCGCTCCAACTAATAACCCAATTACCAAGTCATGTTGCCAAAAGAAAACGATTCCTACTACTAGCATTGCACATAATAGGCCGGTTATTAGTCCTGTTCCTGCTTCACGTAATAATAATTTTAGCTTACTTTGTTCTTCAATATCACCGGTTGCAATTCCTCTAATGGCTACAGCTAAAGATTGCGTTCCACTATTACCAGCAGTCCCTGATATTAATGGAATAAAAACGGCAAGCAAAGCTACTTTCGATAATGTTTCTGTAAAAATACTCATGAGATTTGCAGTCATCATTCCTAAAAACAATAGAATCACAAGCCATGGCAATCTCTTCTTTGCTGCTTGAAACGGACTTTTATCAAATGTATCCATGTCAGATACCCCAGCAAGTTTAGAGTAATCATCCGATGCTTCTTCGTCTAAAACATCGATTATATCATCAACTGTTACAATTCCGAGTAGATGCTGTTCAAAATCAACAACAGGTACTGCAAGAAAATTGTAATCTTTAATTGTTCGGGCTACTTCTTCTTGATCCTCACTTACTAAAATACTTACTACACGTTCATTCATAATATCTTTAATGAGTGTATCTTCATCCGCAATTATTAAATCACGCAATGAAATTACTCCCGTTAGTTGATGTGATTCATTTACCACAAATAAATAATAAATAGTCTCTGCATTTGGTGCTTCGTTTCGTAAAATGGTCATTGCAGAACGACAAGTTGAGGTTTCTGGAATCGCTACATATTCTGTTGTCATGATAGAACCAGCAGTATACTCTTCGTAATGTAGAAGGTCTTTTATTTCCTGTGCAGATTCCTCATCCATTATACTTAAATAACTGGCTACTTGGTCTTTTCCTAACTCGTTCAACACGTCCACTGCATTATCCGCATACATATAAGAAAGCATATCAGCAGCGTAAGTTGTATCCATTTCTTTTAAATAATATTCATAATGATCTTCATCAAACTTTGTCGCTTCAAAAAGCTCCGCCATTTCCTTAGGAGAGAGGTAGTGAAAGATTTTCTTTCGTATATCTGGCTCCACCTTTTCAAAAAATAACGATTGGTCATATGGGTGAAGTTGCATAAATTCATCTCTAAATTCGTCCATCGAATCATTACTTAAAAATTCAACTAAGTGCGACTCTTCTAATTGTAGCTGATTCATTTCTTCTTTCACGTTTCTCACTCCTTTCCGCGGTTATCCTTATATATTGTATGGGGTTTATTGCGATTAAGCAACCGAAAGAAAAGCTAAAACAAGTATTTGAGAAGAATTTCCTTCTATTATTAATCAATCTTTTTGAGACCTGTATAAGATGAATGAAGTGAGTCTCTCTAATTATTCCCTGGGAAATTTTCATCTTATTTCATATGAAATCTTATCTAAAAAAAACCTACTAAAAACTCCTGTCTTAATGGAAAATTTAGTAGGTTTTATTTAGTATTTCATTCATATCTTGAGGAAAAACTGCTTGAATCTGAATCACTTCATTTGTAAAAGGATGTATAAATCCTAATTCTTTTGCATGCAAAGCTTGTCTCTTAATCAACAAGTGAGATCCTCCATATAAATCGTCTCCTATTAGTGGATGACCAATAGACATCATATGCACTCGTATTTGATGGGTCCGACCTGTATGTAGCTTTAATCTTACATGTGATATGTTTTCTCCTTGAATAGAAAAACGTCTTATTACTTGAACGGTTGTTTTTGCATTTTTTCCATCTGGTGTGATTATTCTTTCAATAATGCTACCATCTTTACGTCCTATAGGAGCATCTATAGTCAGATCATCTTCTTCGAGATGACCATGAACAATTGCTTCATATGTCCGGAAAATTGTACGTGACTTCTGCATCTCACTTAATAAATGATGAGCATGGCGATGTTTCGCAATACAAATAATACCAGAAGTATCTTTGTCTAATCTCGTCACTATATGAACTGTCGAAGTCAATCCACTTTCTTTCAAATAACCAGCTACATAATTTGCAATCGTGCCATTTGGATGCTCTCTGGAAGGAATTGTACTTATTCCAGCTTTTTTCGAAAGAATTAATAAATGGTCATCTTCAAAAAGTATTGGAAATTCACCTTTTTCAGCCACCAATCCTTCACTTTTCTTCTCATTTGGAAAAGTAATAGTTACTACATCCCCTATTTCTAGCATATGTCGAACCGTTTTTTCTTCACCGTTAACAAGAATATTACCGCCTTCAAATTTTATACTTGTCAACGCTTTTTTAGAGATACCATATTTTCTTATGGCATCTCTTAAGACAATATTATGTTCTTTCATTTCAAAAGATAAAGTTACTCGTTTGTTTTTCATCTTTCAAGATCACTATCTATAAATGAATCGTGCACTCTTGTCCAAAATGGAAATGCTCTAAAACGAGCAAAACGAATTTTTTCCTTTGCAACTCTGTACATAATAGATTGAACGTCTTTATGTAATAATTGCAAATGATCCACCGTTACCATAAAATCTGGTCCCTTTACTGGTTTTAATAAGCAAGAATGATGCTTTGGTAAAACTAAAGGAGATCCAACTGTACGGAATACGCGGTTATTTATAGAAGCAATTTCTGCTAGTTGCATGGCTTCTAACGAAGGATGGACAATGGCTCCACCTAAAGCTTTATTATACGCAGTACTGCCTGTTGGTGTGGACATACATAGTCCATCTCCTCTAAAGCGTTCGAAATGATTTCCATTCAGTTCTACATCCATTACTAAAGTTACATCGGGAGATTTTACTGTAGACTCATTTACCGCTAGATAAACGGAACTATCTTCCCCATGACGATAATTAATAGTCACTTCAAGTAATGGATATTCAATCACTTCATATTCTTTTTTGGCAATACTAATAACTAATTTTTCTATTTCAGCAGGTTTCCAGTCCGCATAGAAACCTAAGTGACCAGTATGAATACCGACAAATGCAACAGATGATGCCAAATGCTTGTACTTATGAAATGCATGTAGAAGTGTACCGTCTCCCCCAATAGATAACACAATATCTGGATTTTCTTCATCTAAAATTAGACCAAAGTCTATTAAGTACGCTTTGGCACTTTGCATTAACTTATTAGATAGTTCATCATTTCGAGACTGTATGAAAAATTTCAAAGTCTGCGCCTCTCTTCCGTTTTACTTTCATGTATTCTAGGGGTGGACAATTCCTTGTTAGCACTAAAGTATTTTTGTGCGTCTTGTATTTCTCCTCGTATTAGAGACATTTCCTCGTCTAAACGAAATGCTGCTTCGGCAGCGTATTGTAATCTTTTCTTTATTTCTTCTGGGAAAATGCCTTTATATTTATAATTTAATGAATGCTCGATTGAAGCCCAAAAGTTCATCGCAAGTGTACGAATTTGTATTTCTGCTAAAATATTTATCTCACCGTGTATCGTTTGAACAGGATATTCAATAATCATATGATAAGATCTGTATCCACTCTGCTTTTTATGTGAAATATAATCTCGCTCTTCGACAACAGTTAAATCTTTTCTAGCTCGTAACATTTTCACGACAGTTTCGATATCATCAACGAATTGACACATCATTCGTAATCCAGCAATATCCGGAATTTCTTTTGCTAACGTATCTGAAGGTTCGAAAACAATTCCTTTTCCAAGTGATTTATCATAAATACTCGCTAAAGGTTTTACTCTCCCTGTAACAAATTCTATAGGAGAATTGGTATTTTCTATTTCGAATTGTGAACGCATTCCTTTTAGCTTAATTTTCAACTCAGAAACTGCTTGCTTGTAAGGCTCTAAAAAACGTTCCCACTGCCCCATAAGCGTCACCTCCACTTCACATGACTTTTTCTACGATTTTAGAATCTCTTCGAATGCATCTTCTACTGCTTGTGAAAATTCTTCCCCGTAGTTATCATTTCCTTCAATATTGAATATAAGCATTTCGAGTTCTTCTCTAAACATATTCAAAGTTAGCTCGGTATCTCCAATTTGTAAAGTTGGTTCATCCGTTGCTTTTAATGTACTTACAAGCATCGGCCAAACATCTTGGCCGAACTTTAAATAATGATATCCTGTTTCATCTTCTAACAAGTAGATAAAAGCAAACGAATCAGAATCAGTAATCATTTGACCTCCTGCTGCTATTTTTTCTAACATTGAATTTTCTTCCAGAGTAAAACGAATATCGTTCTCAAATTGCACGCCACTGTGCACATTATATGTAATAGGCAAAATAAATCTTTCCTTTCTGTCCATTCTTCCACTATTTTAACATATTGAATCCCTTTGCAAACGGTCTATAATAGAAATAATATGAAAGGTCGTGAATTAATGCATACCGAAAAAGAAATTGAGTTTAAGAACTTACTTACAAAGGATGAATTCCAAAAATTAGTTAAACATTTCAACATAAAACACTCTAGTTTCCAAATGCAAACCAACTATTATTTTGACACACCAAATCACTATTTTAAAAATAATAAAATGGGCTTTAGATTGCGTGTGTTGCCGACTAGAAACGAATTAACGCTAAAGGTCCCAGAAAAAGAACATATTATGAATGAAACAACCCACCTAATTACGGGTATAGAAAGAGATGACATTCTAAACAATTTGCAATTTCCACCTGTACCATTTCTCCAGCAAATAAAAAATGAAAGTCCCTTAGTTTGTATTGGTAGCATGCAAACAAATCGAGCCCAAATAAATTATGAAAATGGCATTTTATTTTTTGACCATTCCATTTATAGCCAAACGGAGGATTTTGAGGTAGAATATGAAAGTAAAGATGTCGAAAATGGGCGAAAAAAGTTTTTGGAACTTTTAGCAATTCACAGAATCCCTCTTCGAAATACCGATAAAAAAATTGCCCGACTTGTAAACTATAATAATTCGTTGAAAGGTTGATACCTTATGGATGTTCAATCATTAAAAACATTAATGGAAATAAATGCAATGCAGTCGTTAGGTGCAGTCCAAAGCTCTCAAAGTTCGAATAGTACTTCCTTATTTTCAGAGTTACTTGGAGAAGTTCTTCAAAATAGTGATAGTGAGTATCCATCCAATTTAGATTCTTCACTATATTACAATAGTAGCTCATCTGTATTTATTCCATCTAATATTTCATTTCAAAATGAAAATTTAGTCAAGTCTGCTTCAACTTATCTATCAAATAGTTCTTCATCTTCTAACTATGAAGAAATAATTCAACGTGCAGCAGATAAGTTTAATGTACCGGAAAAACTTATTTCATCTGTCATCAAACAAGAATCCAATTTTGATGCTTCCGCTGTAAGTTCAGCTGGTGCTTCCGGATTAATGCAATTAATGCCTGGTACGGCAAAATATTTAGGTGTCAATAACTTATTCGATCCTGAAGAAAATATTATGGGTGGAGCAAAATATTTACGACAAATGCTTAATCAATTTAATGGGAACATAGAAGTAGCACTAGCTGCTTACAATGCTGGACCTGGTTCCGTGAAAAAACATGATGGCATTCCTCCATATAAAGAAACCCAAAATTACGTGCAGAAAGTAATGAATTATTTTCAAGCATAACTTAAGATAAAAATAAGCGATATTTATATAAGGAGCGTGAGGTGACTTCACTTTATGCTCCTTAAATCTTGGAATACGTGAAGTCAAAGTGCTTTTGACTTCAATATTAGGGAATAAACCTGTTCTATTTTTCCGAGCATCCAAGATATCATTTAATTTCGGATGCTTTGCCCTTCTTTATCAAAGTGTGCCTTATAAAAAAAGTGCATCCTTTAAATGCATTTTGTTAAGACCGCTGAATTCATAGTACAATTTACTCAGTAGTGCTTGTACGGAAGTAATTTTACTTGCTTGCGTAGGAACGAACTCTTATTATTAGTTCAGTCTAATTGTTTGAGATATTTGTTGCTGATTGATAGAATGTAAATAGAGCAAAGCAAAGGAGTAACAAATATGACAGAGAAACCAATACTACCATATGATGAAATCGGTGAAGATAAATTATCCCAGCTAGTCGATACTTTTTATGGAAATGTAGCAAAACACCCTAAGCTTAAGCCAATTTTTCCAGCTGATTTAACGGAAACAGCGAGAAAGCAAAAACAATTTCTAACTCAATATTTAGGCGGACCTAATTTATATACAGAAGAACACGGACATCCGATGATGAAAATGCGTCATAATCCATTCCCCATCACCCCTCAGCGGGCAGAAGCATGGCTAGCTTGTATGAGTGATGCAATGGATAAAGTAGGTCTTGACGGGAAATTTCGCAACGATTTTTATAGAAGACTTGAACTTACTGCCAACCACATGGTTAATCAAATGAATCATGAGGAGGAAAAAATGTGACAAGAATTCAAATTCCGACTGAAACGATTGCTCCTTCTTTTTTGAACAAGCCAATTGAAATGTATATTTTTCTTGATCCTCTTTGTTCAGCATGTTGGGATTTGCAACCAATCATTCGGAAATTGCAAGTGGAATATGGACAGTATTTTACAATCCGCAATGTACTCAGTACTCAGCTAAGTAAATTGAACAATTTTTGTAACAAACAAAATGAACAAATACTAAAAAGTCATTGTGACATTTCCGAATTAGATCACCCTGTACTTCCTTCTATTGCAGTGAAAGCAGCAGAATTTCAGGGAAAAAGAGCTGCTCTTCGTTTTTTTAACAAAATTCAAGAACATCTTTTTTTGAAAACAAAGAATGTAACATCATTTGCAGTCCTGCAAAATATTGCAAATGAAGTCAATATTGACGTAAATGAATTCACTAGTGATTTTCAATCGAAGGAATGTGCTCGTTCTTTTCAAAATGATTTATCCATAACTAGTGAAATGCAAGTTACGTCCTTTCCAAGTATTGTTTTCTTTAATGAAAACATTGAGGATGAAGGTATTAAAGTTTCCGGAATTTATCCATACGAAATATATGTACAAATCTTACAAGAAATGCTTTATGAAGAACCACAAAAACAACAACCACCAACTCTAGAAAAGTTATTTGACCGTTTTCATTCATTAACTACTAGTGAAATAGCTTGCTATTATGGTATTACAGAACAGCAAGCAGAACGTGAAATGAAAAAACGCCTTCTATTGCAAGAAGTAGAACGATTGATTTTACAAGACACTATATTCTGGAGATTAAATAAATATAAGCAGCCTAATTCTCGTTAATTAGGCTGCTTTTCTATTACTAGATTTTAAATATCTCGTAGAGAACAATTAGCTCATCGAAGATTTATCTCTTCCTATTTTGAAGTTAATACCTTTTCATTTCATTCCTGTGAAAGTAGATTCTAATAATTTAATCGAAAGGAAACGTCTCGTTTACGTCTTTTGTGTAAGATTAAAAAAGAAAATGCCCTTTCCTCCAACTGAGGAAAGGGCATTTTCTTTTTTACAAAGGGGATGGGAGAAATGTTCACGTTCAAACAAAGGGGTGTATGTTATCTTGTGATTTATTTCACACTCTTACTTTAACATGTCAGTTTAATAAATACAATATATTAGATACTCATTTCACAAATTCGTCATACATAGGACGTCCAACTTTTACGAATTATTTAAGCATTGCCCTAATTTGTGCAGATCTAAACTTATTCTGCTATCAGAAAAACCCGGCAAAAAGACGCCACGTACTTTCAAGAAGTGTAGCAGATGGATGTCGTTGCTTTCCGCTATGGCAGACGCTTTTAGGACAATTTATAATTGCATAGTAAGAATGATTACAGGATGACATGATCACTACGTTTAATTAAACTATTTCTATCCTCTTAGCGATAGCTGTTCTAAATCTTCTTGTAAGGTACTACGCACTTAATGGATTGTAGTAAAAGGTGGCGACTACAGCCGGAGGCCAACAGGATGTTGGTCACGAAGGCGTTGCCACACGATGTGGTGCTCTTAGCCTTTGTTCCTCTGTGAGACAGATGAGCTATCACAACGAACGCGTAGCGGCGCCCCCGCGGAACACGTCCACCTAAAACAGAAATCCGTGATATTATTTAATTCTTAAAGTACTATGAACACTAGTTTCACAGGACGATAATCCATATGCTTTTTTATCTTTTAAAAAAACAGGAAGCACCTTTAATCCTTCACCTTTCCAAATTGCTCTGGACTAAAGGTCGTCTCCTATGGAATTAGTAAGCACTTCAAGACCCTGGCCTTGAGCTTTTTCTTTCATTTAAAAAAGGTCTGGCATATGCCAGACCTAGTAATTATTGTTCTAATAGTAATTGTTCTAATTCATTTAATTTCTCTTCAAACACACGACAAGCTTCTTCAATTGGAGCAGCTGTATTCATGTCTACACCAGCTTTTTTCAATACTTCAATTGGATAATCTGAACATCCCGCTTTTAAGAATTCATTAATATAGCGTTCTACTGCTGGTTTTCCTTCAGTTAGAATTTGATTGCTCAAAGCTGTTGCAGCACTTAAGCCGGTTGCATATTGATACACATAGTAATTGTAATAGAAATGAGGGATTCTCGACCATTCCAATCCTATTTGTTCGTCAATGATTATTTCGTCACCGAAGTATTTTTTATTTAAATTATAATATTCCTCTGTTAACTTATCAGCAGTCAAGGCTTCTCCGTCCTGGTCAAGCTTATGAATTATGTGTTCGAATTCTGCAAACATTGTTTGGCGGAATATTGTTCCACGGAAACCTTCTAACCAGTGATTTAATAAATAAATCCGTTTTTTAGGATCTTCAATTGTTTTTAATAAGTAATCATTTAACAATGCTTCGTTACATGTTGAAGCAACTTCAGCTACAAAAATAGAATAATCCCCGTATACATATGGTTGATTTGAACGTGTATAGTAACTATGAATACTATGTCCAAATTCATGTGCAAGCGTGAAAAGATTATCTACGTTATTTTGCCAGTTCATTAAGATATATGGGTTTGTTCCATAAGTACCTGACGAGTACGCTCCTGAACGTTTACCTTTTGTTTCAACAACATCAACCCAGCGATTTTCCAAGCCTTGTTTCACAATAGATACATATTCTTCACCAAGTGGTTCAAAGCTTTTAAGCATTGTTTCACAAGCTTCTTCATACGTAAATTCCATATCTACCTCTTTTACAAGTGGTGTATATAAATCCCACATATGAAGCTCTTCAAGACCTAAAACTTTTTTACGTAACCCCACGTATTTATGAAGTAAATGAACATTTTTATTGATAGTTTCTACCAAGTTATCATACACACTTTCAGGTATATGATTTTGTGACATTGCTGCTTCACGAGCAGATGCATAGTTCCTAATTTTTGCTTGTATATTATCCCCTTTAACATTTCCTGTTAGCGTAGATGCAAATGTATTGCGAAACTTTCCATAAGTATCATATATTGCTTTAAATGCGTCTGCACGTACACGGCCATCTTTGCTTTCCAAGAAGCGAGAATATCTGCCATGAGTTAATTGTACTTCATTTCCTTCTTCGTCTTTAATAAATGGAAATTCTAAATCCGCGTTATTTAGTTTGCCAAACGTATCCGATGATGCACCAGCAATTTCCGAGAACTGTGCAAGTAACGCCTCTTTTTCTTGTGAAAGAACATGAGGACGTTCTTTATTGATCTCTTCCAGTAGTTGACTATATACTTTTAAGTCTTCATTCTCCGTTAAATATTGAGAAATGACTGCCTCATCGACAGATAAAATCTCTGGAACT
Organism: Psychrobacillus sp. NPDC058041; assembly: GCF_042885655.1. Taxonomy (NCBI): domain Bacteria; kingdom Bacillati; phylum Bacillota; class Bacilli; order Caryophanales; family Bacillaceae; genus Psychrobacillus; species Psychrobacillus sp. NPDC058041. The sequence goes on along the minus strand of NZ_JBHVRO010000001.1, from coordinate 154,805 downwards.
AAAAAGGATAATTCTGTAGAAATCTTTACATAAAGTGATTTTATACGACTTTCCATTGCTTGATATAAGCTATTACCAGTATCTTGATCATGGCGCATATGTGCATATGAATAGAGCTTGCGTAAGCGTCCAGTTAGTTCATCTCGGTATGTTAAAGCAGCTAATAAAGCATCAGCACCATTTTCAACTGTTCCTTGGAAAGTAGTAGCTTTTTGTGAAAGCTCCGAAACTTCTTTAAATTCGTTCTCCCATACATCATTAGAAGCGAAAATGTCTTCTAATTTCCATGTTAAATGCTCTCCTACTTCTTCTCTTGTTAATATCTTGTTTTTTGTTTCTATTGTCAAGATGAACTCCCCTTCCATTTACATCTAAATTCTTTTAACACTTACTATTTTCTCAATATTCTAGTCAATTTGCAAGAAATTCTCTATAAAGTAACAGATTCATTTCTGAGTAGTTCATTTTGGACAAATATAACTCCGCATCTAACTTAATAACACTATCTCTCAAGACTTGGATATAAGCCTTTACTGCTTTTAGTTTTTGATTCATATCATTAGATCCCATTGGACGATCGTATAGAAACTCCTCACAATGAGATTCATTTACTTGATAAATGGTAATATTTCTTTTCTTTATATAATCGACTAATTGAAGTTGCCATTCAACTGCATGAATATGAAATGCTTCAGCAAATGATGTCGGTATTCCAATAAACAAAGGAAGCTTGGTAGGGTACATTTGCCATCTATAACAAATTTGTAAAAAGACTGATTGTACACCTTTTCTATTATAGTAATATATATTTTCTAATTGCTTAAATCGTTGTATACGATAGATTTCTAAATACTTTTTATACTCCACAAAAGATATACGTTTAACTAATGCAAATGGCCATGTTTGATTATCCAAAGATAATTTTTTTGTTTTGACAATAAAAGTATTTGAACGAATATGAAGTGTGTTCGAAATATAGTGAAAATACTTTGTTTGAGGACAATAAGTGAGAATAATCTTACCGAATGTGGGATATGCTCGGAAGAACTGTTGTTTAAACACTGACAGTTTCATAATTCCAATTTCGCGAGTGGGAAACTCGGAAATCGCTGGGGATCTTAATATCCAAAGTGGGATTATAGAATGATTTAGATATCCTTTGGATCTTTCAGTAATAATAGAGGTCGAAATTTGACTACATTGAAATTCAATAGCAACTATATTTTCTTTGCTACGTATTAATATGTCTGGACGTTGCTTAATAGATGGGATAGATGCTTCTAATTGAACTTGTACATTTTGTCGCTTAAAAAGTTCATATAATTGGAGTTTTCCATTCAAATGATCCTCCGTTTCTCCTTCAGAAAATGAATTAGTGCATTGTGATTTTCTTTTATGAGCAAAATGTGGAATGTTAATCCTCCCATTTTTTAATATGACCTCTTCCTTACATTGCATGCATAGAAAAGAAGTATTTTTATTAATATCAGTTAGTTGTTCTTGGGTATACCTCGCAGGAATTAATAGATACCCCTGTTTCGTAACCGCTGTTAAAATAGTGACCAACTCCTCCCCTTCAATTGTATGAATTTTCCGTAAAAATAGCAAGTACAACTATGAAGAAAAATCGGGCAAAAAAAGCTAAGTCCTTTTAAGAAGAGAAATCGTGGAAATACTGTTTGATTTCCGCTTTGGTGCACGCTTTTCTCGGTAATGGCTTTGGTCTCCACTCCACCAGTTCCTGCGGAATCTTCAAACACATGCTATTCCTGCAGTCGCCGCCACCACCGCTTCTTTATCCGTTAATACTAACTATTTTTTCTCCGATTCTACCTTCCTTGATAAGCAAAAGAAAGTACACCAGTTTATTAACTGGACAAAAGTATATTCTTACCGTTTAGAAACTAGATTGTAGCAGAAGGCGGTGACCCCTATGGGATTAGTAAGCAAATCAATACCCTTGACTGTGCAGCGTATTCAAAATAATAGAAAATACTTTTTTATTCAAACAAAAAAACCTTCTTTTTAAGGAAGGTTTAAAAATGTTTATTTAATTCGGTAAATACATCGTTTGCTATTATTTCTTTTCCGTATTCTTGAATGACATGAATTGTCTTGTTTGTACGGTTAGCAAATTCAGATATCACACTTATGGTATCCAGAATGGTAACAATTTCGTTCATATCAAAGTTAAAATAAACGTTTAAGTAATATTTATCTTCGTAGTGATATAACGATGATTGAATATTCTTTTTATCCATTTTTTTGGCCAGTGGTAGAATATCATCAAAATTGTTAAAAACAAACGTATAATCCGATGGTAACTCTTCTAAATCATCCATATAGCTAGGAAAATCTTCAAATTGATGATTATCTAAAGAATTCGAAGTACCGTTTTTGAAAATTTTACCAGTGTGGTCTTCTATTTCAAAACTTGATTCTGATCGATCGTTCCCTTTGGTCATTTCCGTTCGGGTTACAATCACTTCCAAACCTTTTTCCATCGCATGAACTTGAATCCATAATGGACCATCTAATTCTTCAAAATGATCATCATCATGAACCTCATCCATCATCTCCCAAAAAAGCTGCTCGCTCTTATCTTTGTTAAACCAAATTTCATCTCGGCTGAAGCCTCTTTCTTCAATGTCGATGTATGAAATGTATACTTTGAAAGTGTTATCATTGATACGCTCGATATCCATTTAACACATCTCCTTTCGCTTCCTACCGTTTTACCTATTGCAATGTCTACTACTATTGTATGTTGTTTAACAAAAAAAGAAAAGGATTCGTGCTCACCTTTTTACAATAAAACGAGATTATATGCATTCTAAATAAGTTTAAATAACAATGCAAGAAAAAAATTAAAAAACGCACAACAAAATCTAGGCAGTCGCCTTTGACCAGCATGCGTTTTAATAAAATGTCCAAAAGAACTGATTGCTTTTCATGTTTTTGAAAAGCAACCAGTTTAATTTATTTTTAATTTACAAGACGTTGTGCTTCAAGCAATTGATAAGCACGCACTTTTCTTGGTAAAAATCTACGTATTTCATCTTCATTGTACCCAACTTGAAGTCGTTTTTCATCCAAAATAATTGGTCGACGCAATAATCCCGGATATTCTTGAATTAACTCGTAAAGACGTTGTAGTGGAAGACTTTCTACATCTACATTTAATTTTTGAAAAATTTTAGATCGTGTTGAAATGATTTCATCAGTACCGTCTTCTGTCATTCTTAAAATTTCTTTTATTTCGCTTATGCTAAGTGGTTCAGAAAAAATGTTACGCTCTGTATAAGGAATATCATGCTCTTCCAACCACGCTTTTGCTTTTCTACATGAAGTACAACTAGGTGAAGTAAATAATGTTACCATCAATAAAAACACTTCCTTTCAGTAAGTGATTGTGTTATATAAAGTAGATTATAATTAGTTTAATGTAATGCTTTACTTTTCAAGTATACACCAATTTTTTGATATTTAAAATATGTTTAGAAGAAAAATATTACTATTTAATAACGCAGACACAATTTTGAAGAAAATATAAGCCATGCTTAGACTTAAAAGGCTTATAATTTATATATTCATCTTATACCCAACTCTTTTCTACTTTAAACATCCTTTTCAATGAAATTATTAATATTCTCAATTAAGAATACAATTGAAAATGACTGTTATACTAAATAATACGTTTCCTATGAAATAAAGTTTCAAAAAAAACAAAAAAAAGACATGATTTTTTTCATTCATGTCTTTTTTATGTTTAATTAAGGTGTATAGTCAACACCTGGAGTATACTTATTTCCGGCATTCCACAGTAAATATTCATTTATCCCAGCCTCTTTAAGTGCTTTAATTTGTGCCTCAACTTGTGATTTCCCATATATTTGATAATTCCCTTTACCTAAGTAAGATGCAGTAAAGTCTTGAATCCAAGGGCGAGAAATAGGTGGATTTTTCAATTCTGCCAATTTAGCATTTTCAACCTTTGCATATTCTTGTACTAAACGATATGGTTCTAAATCCGGCTTTGCAATACCGAAATAAGACGTCCAATGACTCGGATAGATCATAGATGAAATGACATCCACATTTTCTGATATTTTAGAAAAGTTTTGTCCAATACCTGGTGCTTCAGGTAGTGTTGCAGAGTAGCCAAATATATCTACTGAAACTTGAGCACCATATGGTTTCAATTTTTCTCTTGCATACGCAACAAAATCGGTAACAGCTTGCACTCGTCTTTGTACAGGATCAAGTCCCAATGTTTCATATTTCCCCATTGAGTATTTGAGTGTATCTTCTCTTTTTTCAAATCCTTCTGGGAATCGAACATAGTCAAATTGTATTTCTTTAAAGCCCATTTTTGCTGCTTCTATCGCTATTTCTACGTTATGATCCCAAACTTCTTGTAAAAATGGATTAACGAATGCCTCCCCACGTCTATTTTTCCAAACCGAAGTTCCATCAACAAAGGACAACTCTGGATGAGCTTCAGCCAGTTCGGTATCTTTGAAAACCACGACGCGAGCTATAGGATAAATTTGCTTTTCTTCCATTACTTTAAGCATTGAACGCGGATCTTTTATGTATGGTTTTCCAATATTACTCTTGGCTAAGGTGGAATCCTCACTTGGTATATATGTTAAGTTTCCAAAATCATCTTTAATATCTATTACCATTGCATTTAATTCTGTAGAGTCGATTAATTTCAATAAATCATTAAATCGAGAACCTCCAGCCGAATGACCAGTTACATATACTCCTCTAACGGCATCTGGATACTTAAACGTAAGACCAGAATCGTAAATAAATAACTTAGAAGTCGAAACGAGGGACTCGTTAATTTCTTGAAAACTAAATTGTTTAAGTGAAAAGTCCTTTGAGAAAAAATTTCCTTCTGCGGAAACAGTACCAGGAATCAATAATGCTGTAAATAGACTAAATGAAGCTAGCCATTTAAAAGTGTTCACCATTTTAATAATAACCCTCCTTTTCTACTTTATTCCTTCATTTTATCAATTTTACAATTCAAATGAAAGAGTATTTAGAATTAAGAGGTAAAAGTAAAATTTAGATTTACTTTATCGATTGGACTAATAGTAGGCTACACAAACGTTTTAGTGGATCATAAGGTCGAGTACTTAATCGCAAAATTAGTAGTAGTTGCAACTTCATACGCTGTATTTGCAATGATAGTTTCTTATCTTTTAAGAAAAACCGGGCAAGACGCCAGGTCCATTTAAGAAAAGAAACTTAGAAATGGTTGATTTCCGCTACGGCGGACGATTTTCGCGGCCATGGCTTCAGTCTCCTAGGCCAACAGGATGTTGGTCATGAAGGCGTTGCCTTAGGGAAGAGGCGCCTTTAGCTTTCCTTCCCTCTCCTGCGTTCCTGCGACGCCATCCCGCTCAAGCACCTGCCGCTTCGCTTTCGGTGCAGTAAACATCTGCTATTGCCGCAGAAGTCACCGCCTGCACTCCAATCTGCCAGTTACATGGGACGATTTATAATTGCTTAGTAAGATAGATTACATTTAAACACTATGTACATTAGTTATAGAACTACATTTTATCCTCTTAGCGATAGCTGGGCTAAATCCTCTGTTAGATACTACTCACTTAATGGATTGTAGTGAAAGGTGGCGGCTTCAGTCGGAGGCCAACAGGATGTTGGTCACGAAGGCGTTGCCACACGATGTGGCGCTCTTAGCCTTTGTTCCTCTGTGAGACAGATGATCCATCACAACGATGCATAGCGGCGGTGATGGTTCATCGCTCGCCCCCGCGGATCGCGTCCACATGAAACGGAAATCCACGGTATTATCAAATTCTTTAAAGTACTATATGAACACTGGTTTCGCAGGACAATAATCCATATACTTTCATATCTTAAAAAAAGACTGTAGATAAACTCGATTTTTATCGAATTTGTCTACAGTCTCTATCGAGAATTCAACTATCAATATTCAACTTAAATTATGAACATCAACCACACCTAATTATTATGGACGTGAGATTGAAATAGCCTTCATCGTTTCATATTCTTTTTGAGAGCAATATACAAAATGCCCAGGTGTAACTTCACGCATCGCTATTTCTTCGCCTTCTTGATAATTATGAGTAGCTGGATCGTAAGACTTACGGACACGAGTACGTTCATAATTTGGATCAGGAAGCGGAATAGCTGATAGAAGTGACTGCGTATATGGATGCAACGGATTCTTGTATAAATCCTCTGCAGAAGCAAGCTCTACAAGTTTACCAAAATACATAACTCCAATACGATCCGAAATGTATTTGACCATGGATAAGTCATGGGCAATAAATAAATACGTTAAGCCTTTTTCCTTTTGCAATTCCTTCAATAAGTTAACAACCTGTGCTTGAATGGATACGTCAAGAGCAGATATTGGCTCATCGGCAATGATAAATTCAGGATTTACTGCAAGTGCTCTAGCAATACCTAAACGTTGTCGTTGACCACCTGAAAACTCATGTGCATAACGATCTGCATGTTCACGGTTCAAACCAACTGTTTCTAATAACTCAACAACTTTTTCTTTTCGTTCTTTCGGGTTTTTCACAAGTCCATGAATGTCTAGACCTTCCGCAATAATATCCAGTACTTTCATACGTGGATTTAATGAGGCATAAGGATCTTGGAAAATCATTTGCATTTTGCGATTAAAAACTTTTAAATCTTTTTTAGATTTTTTGTCGTGGACGTTCACTCCGTCATAAATTACTTCGCCATCAGTTGCATCGTATAGACGTATAATCGATCGACCTGTTGTTGATTTTCCACAACCAGACTCACCAACAAGACCTAGTGTTTCACCTCTGTAAATATCAAAGCTAACATCATCGACTGCTCGAACTTCGTTTGGCTTACCTTGATTGAAGTATTGTTTTAAATTTTTAATTTCTAATAATTTTTCAGCCATTAGTAAGCACCTCCTTCAGTTCCATTATAGTAACGACTTCCTGGAAACTTTTTCATTCGCTCAATAATAGAAAGTGGTGGCTCTACTTGAGGAGCATCCGGATGTAATAACCAAGTTGCAGCATAATGAGTATCACTTACTTTAAAGAAAGGTGGAGCTTCTTCTAAATCTATTTTCAACGCATATTCGCTACGCAATGCAAACGCGTCTCCTTTTGGTGGATATAATAAATCAGGAGGCGTTCCTGGAATTGCATATAACTTTTCTTCTTCCACATCTAAAGAAGGCATAGAACTTAATAGACCCCAAGTATATGGATGCTGTGGATTATAGAAAATTTCATCAACCGTACCAATTTCTACAATGCGTCCGCCATACATTACTGCAACTCTGTCTGCTACATTTGCTACTACTCCTAAATCATGGGTAATAAAGATAATAGACGTATCTATCTTTTTCTGCAAATCTTTCATTAACTCTAAAATTTGTGCTTGAATAGTCACATCAAGTGCTGTCGTAGGTTCATCCGCAATAAGAATTTGTGGATTACATGCAAGTGCAATTGCAATAACTATTCGTTGACGTTGCCCACCAGAGAATTGGTGCGGATATTGTTTGATCCGTGCTTCAGGTTTTGGCATTCCAACTAAACGTAATAAGTCTATTGCTAATTTTCGAGCTTCTGATTTACTTACTTTGCGATGCTTTAAAATAGGCTCCATAATTTGATTGCCTATTGTCATAGTCGGATTCAAAGAAGTCATTGGATCTTGGAAAATCATCGAAATGTCTTTCCCACGAATTTTCTGCATTTGTTTATCCGATAATGTTGTCAAGTCTTTACCATTAAATAGAATATGACCATTTTTAAATTCAGAGCTATGTTCAGGCAACAAACGCATAATTGCCTTTGTAGTAACGGACTTTCCAGAACCAGACTCTCCAACAATCGCAAGAGTTTCCCCTTTTAACAAGTCGAAATTTACGCCACGAATGGCTTTAACTTCTCCTGCAAATGTATGGAAGGAAAGCTCTAGGTCTTTTACCTCTAATATTTTTTCCATCTCGGCTTTCCTCCTTTTAATCTTTCATTTTAGGATCAAATGCATCACGTAAGCCATCGCCTAATAAGTTAAATGCAATCATCAATAAACTAATAATGATCGAAGGGTACAATAAAATATGTGGTTGGAATTTGATCAGTTTGTAACCGTCATTAATAAGGGTACCAAGAGATGCGGTTGGTGGTTGTAAACCTAAACCGATAAAGCTTAAAAAGGCTTCGAAGAAAATCGCACTTGGTATCGTAAACATAGCATTTATAATAATTATCCCTAAAATGTTTGGTAGAATATGCTTCGTAATAATTCGCCCATTAGTAGCACCTAAAGTACGTGAAGCAAGAACAAATTCTTGATTTTTAAATTTTAATACTTGTCCTCGTACTACCCTTGACATTCCAATCCATCCAGTAATCGTTATAGCAATAATAATCGCTGTAAGACCTGGTTTCATAACAAGAACCATAAGGATAACAATTACTAGTGTTGGGATACCATATAAGATTTCTACGATACGTTGCATAATGTCATCTACTTTACCACCGTAGAATCCTGAAATCCCACCGTATGCTACCCCAATAACCATGTCTATTAAAGCAGCCATAAACGCGATGAACAATGAAATTTGTGTACCTTTCCAAACTCGTGAGAACATATCACGTCCTAGACCATCAGTACCAAACCAATAATACGTATCTACATTTTTCATTTTATATAAATCTACTTCTTTTCCTGCCATCACACCAACACCATCGAAAATCCCTAGTTTTCAAGACCTGGAATTTTAGGTGGTAAGTTAGCATGAGTAATTGTTTGAGTTTCCGCATCATGTGGACTAATCATCGGCCCAACAAAAGACATGATAACTATAAACAGTAAAATGAAAACACTAACGATTGCAGCTTTATTTTTACGAATTCGTAACCAAGCATCTTGCCAAAAACTCAAGCTAGGTTTAGAAATTCTCTCTGCATGGGTACTATCAATATTAATTCTCTCAAAGGAATCAGCAGGTATTTTTTTTAGTTCTTGACTCATTATTTACTACCTCCTGACAAACGAATACGTGGATCAATTATTCCATAAAGAATATCTACTAAGAATATTACAACAATTAAAAACGCAGAGAAAAACAATGTTGTTCCCATAATAATGGAAAAGTCATTTGAGAAGATCGATTTAACGAATTGCTCCCCAATCCCTGGAATTGCAAATATCTGTTCAATTACAAGTGAACCCGTAAGTAATCCTGCTGCTAAAGGACCTAATACTGTTACAAGTGGAATTAATGCGTTACGGAAAGCGTGCTTAAATGCAACTTCAAATCCGCTAGCACCTTTAGATTTTGCAAGTGTAATATAATCCGAGCTTAATACTTCAATCATCTCTGTTCGAATAAAACGAGATGCAGTCGCAAGTGGACCCATTGCTAGAGCTATAGAAGGTAGAACACTCGACATCCAACCGTCTTTCCATAAAGCTACAGGGAATATTTCCCATTTAACTGCTAACCAATACTGAAGAAAAGTTGCAAAAACGAATGATGGAATAGAAATACCAATGATAGCAATAAGAGTACTACCATAATCCCAAATAGTATTTTGCCTTAATGCAGCAATCATACCTAACAATATTCCGAGAGCTACACCAAGTATTAAACCTTGAGATCCAAGAAGAAAGGATGGTCCCATACGCTTAATAATTAAGTCAGTGACACTCGCATTCTTGAATTGGAATGAGTTACCTAAATCACCTTTTGCTAAATTCAACATATATTTACCATACTGAACAGCTACAGGCTGATCTAATCCATATTTCGCTTCCACCATCGCAAGTTGGGAAGGGGATAGTTTTGGAGCTGAGCTAATCGGGGATCCTGGAAGCGCCTTCATTAAGAAAAACGTTGCTGTTGCAATCAGGAAAAACGTAATAAACATATAAATGACACGTCGAATAATATATTTCGCCATCTTTGCACCTCCTAAATAAAATATGTTCTTTGAGATTATATTAATCTATATATATCTAAACAGAAAAGCTTAGTAATTGTCAAAACCAAAAAAAATAATAAAATATTTAGTGAATTCTGATTCATTTAAAAAGAGAGTATATGACCCAAAAGGATTCCATATACTCTCTAACTATGAGATTTTTAAGACTTAAAACTACTCTTAGTTTTTACCTTCGATGTAAGCCCATTTGTAACTATAGTCTCCACCGAATGGGTGAGAAATAATACCTTTTACATATGGTTTTACTAAGAATACTAAACCACGTTGATAGATTGGTGCGATTGCATAATCTTCGTCAACGATAATTTTTTCAGCTCTAGCCATTGCTTCCCAACGTTTTACAGGATCAAGTGCTAATGAACCATTAATATCTTTTAATAATTGATCATATTCTGGGTTTGAATATGACATTTGGTTATTTCCACCTTTAGTTTCCCAAAGTGTTAAGAAAGTGAATGGATCTTGATAGTCAGGTCCCCAACCAGCAACTTGAATATCGTAATCTTGTTTAGTATCAAGTTCAAGACGAACTGAGAATGGTACTTCTTTAAGTGAGATTTTTAAACCTTTTAAGTTTGTTTCTAATTGGTTTTTCAAATATTCATCCATTTTTTTAGAAGTTTCAGTGTCTCCACCTAGAATTTCTAAAGAAAGTTCCGTTACACCTAGTTCAGATAAACCTTTTTCCCAAGCAGCTTTCGCTTCTTCTGGATTGAAAGTAGCCATATCTCCGTTCACATCGCGGAAGTCGTTTCCATCTGCATCAAATGCGAAATCTTTAGGAATCATATAGTTTGCTGGTACAGAACCATTTGCTAATACTACATTTGTTAAGTCTTCTTTGTTAAATGCTTTTGAAATAGCTTCACGAATATTTTTGTTAGCTAATGGAGATTTTTTACCAAGACGTTCTTGGTTAAATTTGAACCAGAAGATTGAAGTATCTGGTTGAACTATTTTTTCTGGGTCATCTGCATATTGCATCGCATATTCACCAGTTAGTCCAGTACGATCTTTTTCACCGTTTGTATATAGATTTACTGCAGTAGCATTTTCTTTCACTACATCATAATTGATTTCTGTAAGTTTTACAGTATCTTTATCCCAATATTGATCATTTTTAACTAATTTCCAAGTTAGACCAGTTCCATCCCAATTAGTTAATGTAAACGGTCCATTGTAAAGTAAAGATTCAGAATTCTTAGCGTAATTATCGCCTTGTGCTTTAACGAATTCTTCTTTAAGTGGATAGAATGTTCCAAATGACATTAAAGATAGGAAGTAAGGTATCGGCTTTTCAAGTGTTACTTCTAATGTTTTTTCATCAAGTGCTTTAACTCCAAGTTCATTGAAGTCCATTTTACCTTCTGAAATAGCCGATGCGTTTTTAATAACACCATTCATCATGAACGGACCGTATTCTGATGCCATATCAGGATTCATAGCGCGTTTCCAAGCATACTCAAAATCATTTGCTGTAACAGGAGATCCGTCAGACCAATTAGAATCACGTAACTTGAATGTGTAAACTAATCCATCCTCAGAAATAGTTGGTTCTTCTTCAGCAATTGCAGGAATTGCAACGTTTTCTTGGTTTAAACGATATAAACCTTCGTTTATGTTGTTAAGTAAATCAAGACCAACAGCATCCGTTACTAAAGATGTATCAAGAGTTGGAATTTCAGCAGTCTGCATTAAGTTAAGAACTTGCTCCTCATCTGGTGCAGCTGTTTCTTCTGTTGTTGGTGTCTTGTCTTCTGGTTTGTCAGTAGTAGTTTCAGTAGCTTTTTCTTTGTCGCCACAAGCAGCAAGGAAAATACTAAGAACTAACATTAGGCTAAAAAGCCATAAAAACTTGCTATTCTTCAAAAGAATAACCCCCTTTAAATATTCTGAAAAATTCATTACAATATTTATTATACATTTTCCTTTTAACTTGTACAGGTTTTTTAAAAAAGTTTTTACGGAATTGTAACAAAATCATTACATTGTCCTAACAATTGTGAATCTTTGGCAAAGGAATTTCTTGTTTTTTGCAAATATTTAACTAAAATTTTGATTATTTTTATATTATCTTCTATAATCAATTCTTGTAGAGGTGAAATATGAAAACAAAAATTATCTATTTTATAGGTTTACAACTCCTTATTTTAATACTAATGTTTTTATTTTATGGAAATTATAACCTAGTTTCTTATGCTAATATGTCGTTTTATATTGGAGGCTTAATTACTTTCTTTGGTTTAATATCTTATGTAGTCTCGGGTGGTTTCTTTGATTTTTTCATCGAAAGTTCAAGAAAAGTTTTTACTCCAAAGCATATGAAAAAAGATGTGAATCAAATGCGATTACCTTCAGAAGTTTTTTCATTTCCTTATAAGCCGATTATCGCTTTAGGGTTATCTAGTTTACTTTGTATGTGTATTGCTTTATTTGTATATTATAGTTAGTTTTCAACTTGATTTTTAAGTTTCTTCTATACTATAATGTTTTAAACAATAAAAGATGCTATGACAGAGAATAGTATATTTGAAAATGTATGTGAAGAGAGTCTGTGGTTGGTGTGAACAGAACATACGTCAAATAGAATGGGCTTTCGAGCAGTATATGTGAAATATGAGTAGCATATACCGTCCCCTTCACGTTACGAAGAAGAGTGGCTAATTTACTTTTAGCAAACTGGGTGGTACCACGGATTATACATCATTCGTCCCTTTTTTAGGGATGTATGATGTTTTTTTATTTTTTGGCAATGTTAGATGAAATTGTTGATTTTAAATATTCACTTGATTGCAGTGGAAGGCGGCGACTCCAGCGGTAAAAGCGTGTCCAGGTGAGACCCCGCAGGAGCTTGCGACTAGGAGGCTCACGGACCGCCCGCGGAAAGCGTCCGCCTGTAACGAAAATCAACAGTATTGGTTAACAGAGCAAATTTTTTATCTAATTTAAGGAGGAGTTTGTAAATGAAAAAAATCTTTTCTGGTGTTCAGCCAACAGGAACAATCACTCTGGGGAATTATATTGGAGCTTTTAAACAGTTTATAGCACTACAAGACGACTATGAGTGTGTATTTTGTATAGTCGACCAACATGCTATTACTGTACCTCAAGATCCACAGGAATTAAGTAAACATATTCGTTCACTTGCCGCATTATATCTGGCTGTAGGTATCGATCCAGAAAAATCGACATTATTTATTCAATCTGAGGTACCTGCACATGCACAAGCTGGCTGGATTATGCAATGTGTTTCTTATATTGGAGAATTAGAAAGAATGACACAGTTCAAAGATAAATCCGACGGAAAAGATGCGGTTTCGGCTGCCCTATTAACATACCCCCCATTAATGGCAGCAGATATTCTTTTGTACCAAACCGATATCGTTCCTGTTGGAGATGACCAAAAGCAACATGTTGAGTTAACACGCGATTTAGCAGAAAGATTTAATAAGCGCTACGGGGAAGTTCTTACAATACCTGAAATAAAAATTCCGAAAAGCGGTGCCCGTATAAAATCGCTTCAAGATCCATTAAAAAAGATGAGTAAATCCGATCCAAACCAAAAAGCAACCATTCGTATTTTAGATACACCTAAAGAAATTGAAAAGAAGATTAAAAGTTCAGTTACGGATTCCGAAGGCATTGTTGCTTTTGATCCTGAAAATAAACCTGGAGTATCCAATTTACTAACAATCGAAGCTGCGTTAACGAATGTATCTAGTGAATCGCTTGTACAAAAATACGAAGGAAAAGGCTATGGTAATTTTAAAGCATCGGTTGCTCAAGTGATAAATGATCATTTTGCACCAATCCAAGCTCGATATGAACAATTATTAAACTCTTCAGAGCTTGATGACATTTTAGACCGAGGTGCAGAAAAAGCCAATACTCTTGCACAACAAACCTTGTCTAAGATGGAAGCCGCAATGGGCCTCGGAAGAAGACGATAACCGATAAAGACAATAGTGATAAACAAAATAATACAAATTCATTTGAACTTAGTATAAATAGTGCGACAGCATTCCAAGAGTGGCCTAATGCTAAAAAGTTTAAATACAGTACTAAATGTGAACAGCTAATTACAGCTAATCCATAACTGATTAAAAAAAGTAAAAGTCTAATATGTATCACATCCTTCTTAAACCATATGAAAAACCGTTCCTAAACTTGCGTAAAGGAACGGTTTTTTATTAATTATTTTGTAGATTTAACTCCAGTATCAGAAACTAGTTCAACTTCTTGTAAATTGCTCAAGCTTTCATTTGCATAATCGATATTGAAGTTTTTCACACGTTTATTAACTGGTACTAACTCATAACGGTACATAGTTGGAATTACCGGAGCTTCTTCAGCCATATATTCTTGCCATGCGCGGAATTGGCCTGCACGGTAAGTAGCATCAAATGCCTCTGGAGAGTCAATATTTGCTAATGTTTTCTCTAAGAAGTCAGATGAGAAACGGCTAAAGTTATATTGTGCTGTTTTAGAGTATAGGCCCATAGGTGATGGATCTGTACCTGTTCCCCAAGCAGCCATGAAAATATCGATTTCTGGGTCATCTGCTTGAACTTTGTCATAGAAACTATTGAACTCAATAGTACGACCTGTAGTCAACGTTACATTTAAACCAACATCTTTCCAGTTTTGTAAATAGAATTGCGTAATATCTTCAGCGATATCGTCACCAGCCATTGTAGCGAATTTAATTTCGAATGGTTTACCATCTTTATCTTCACGAATTCCATCGCCATTAGTATCTTTGTAGCCTGCTTCATCTAATAATGCCTTCGCTTTTTCTGGATCAAACGTATAACCTTCTAAAGAAGAATCATAGAAAGATGCAAATACTGGTGGTATTAAAGAGTTAGCACGTTCACGTAATCCATTATAGAATACTTCAGCTACTTGTTCTACATCAATTGCATAGCCCATCGCTTGACGTAATTTTACGTCTCCCATTTTAGAACCAGCAAGATCTGTTATAACTTCACCTTTATCGTTATCGTATTTACCTAATTTAAAACCAAGGTAAGAATAGTAAAGTTCTTGTCGACCTAGAATATCAATATTATCAAAGTTTTTTACTTCTTCCATTTTAGAAGCACTAAAGTCAAACGCAATATCATATTCACCTTGACCCATTGCAACTGAAATTGAACTTGTTGGTACGATTTTCATTAAAACACCGTCAAGTTTTGGTTTACCTTTCCAGTAGTTTTCGTTTGCTACAAATTGTACTGATTCACCTGGTACAATTTTGTCAAATTTAAACGCGCCTAAAGTTACAGGGTTTTTACGAATCGCATCCGATTCTACTAAATCTTTAATTTTAATATCTTTAAGAATATGAGTCGGTGCAGCATATGTCCAAAGTCCATCTCCACCACTAAAGATTGCTGGTGATATTTGTTTTAATGACATTTCTAAAGTTGTTTCATCAACTTTAACTAAACCAGAGATTGAATCTGCTTTTCCATTATGGTATTCTTCCGCTCCAACAATATTTTGGAAATTGGCATCATAACGAACACCAGTGTAATCTTTGCTTCCAATGATTAAATAAGGATAAATTACGTCTTCGATTTTCAATGGTTCACCGTCAGACCATTTAATACCGTCGCGGATTTTGATTGTTACTTTATTATTAGCTTGATCAACTTTCATACTTGCAATACCTGAATCGTCTATTAAAAAGTCTCCATCCGATCCAAAAAGAGAGTTACTTGCAAATCCCATAATTTCTGAGTCATAAGCATCTTCGTATAATTCTGATGAGAAAATACCTTGGAATGGCTCATCCTTTGCCATCGCCACTTTTAATATACCGCCTGAAATTGCATTTCCATCATTTGTTACTTCTAATGGGAATAGTGCATCAGAATCTTCAGCTACTGGTTCTTCCGCTGTTTCTTCTGTTTTACCTTCTTCTTTTTTGCCCTCTTCTGTTTTGCCTTCATCAGTTCCTTTTGCAGGCTCTTCGCTATCTTTGTTACAAGCACCAAGAACTAGCATGAAAGCTATAAGTACCGCAAGTAATGTCCAAAGCTTTTTATTCATTCCTATTTCCTCCTTTTTATTCTCTCTTATTTCTATATCAAACGTTAACCGTTTAATACCAAATTCGTTTTGGATTTATCCAAGACGTTGTTTTGCATCTGCGGAACGGCGTAATGCCTGCCCTACATAGTTGATTCCTAACATCATTAACAAAATAAATATAGATGCAGGTAACCATACCCACCATTTATCTTGCAGTACAAGTGGGTTATTCGCGTAACTTATTAGAGTTCCTAAACTTGGAGTTGCTGGTGGTAAACCAAATCCAAGAAAAGATAAACCTGTTTCAATTCCGACGTTTCCTGCAAAGTTTAAAGTCATATCAACAATTAAGATTGAACTTAAATTCGGCATTATTTCTTTAAAAATTATGACAAATCCATTTGTTCCCAATGTTTTCGACGCATTCACATAATCACGACGACTTTCAGATAATGCTTTACTTCTTACGAGTCGTGCAGTACTAGTCCAGAGGAATAAACTCAAAATTAGGACGAACATCGTAATTGTATATTTAGGTATAATCGTAACGAATACGATAATTAACATTAATGAAGGTATTGTAATGAAAAAGTCAATGATCCGCATAAAGATATTATCGATCCATCCACCGAAATAACCACAAATTAAGCCAACAACAATACCGAATATTCCAGTAATAATTGTAATAAAAATGGCGATTGTAATTGAATTTTTAGCTCCAATTATAAGCTGACCAAGAATATCTTTACCCCCTTGGTCTGCTCCTAAAAAGAATTTATCTCCTGGTGGAGCGTATTTATCTCGTAAACTAACTCGCATCAAAGTTTGTTCATCAATAAGCTTTGCCCATATAAATACACCTACAATAACAATTATTAATGCAATAAGAGAAAACATTGCCAATTTATCTTTTTTAAACTCTCGAAAAATAACTTGCATTCCAGTTGCTGGAGCATTTACTTCAACTTTTTCTTTCTTGTTCTCTTTATTAGCCATTCTTATTCACCTCTCCTTAACATATTATTCGCCTATTCTATCCTTATTCTTGGGTCAACGATGCTCATGATAATATCGGACAGTAGACTACCTAATAACGTTAAGAATCCAAATAACATAACAAGTGCCGTAATTACACTGTAATCACGTGATGCAATAGATGAAATAAATAGCTGTCCCATCCCAGGGTAACCAAAGATTGTTTCAATAAAGATAGAACCACCTAGTAATCCAGTTATTGTAAATCCTAAAAAAGCTGCAATTGGTAGCAAGGAATTTCTAAGAATATGCCTAGAATAAACCTTACTAATTGGAATCCCTTTACTTCTTGCGGTTCTTACATAATCTTGACTTTTAGAATCAATAATTTCAGAGCGTAAATACTGAATAACGCCTGTCGTAGCTAATACAGCATAAGTTATAGCTGGCAACAGCATATGATACAGTTTGCTCCAAAGGTAACCAAATGTCCCTGCATCATATTTAATATCTACACTACCTACTGTAGGGAACCAATGAAGTTTATAACCGAATAAAAATAAGAAAATTAAGGATAAAACAAAAGTCGGAATTGCATAAACTATGAAACTATACAAGACAATTACCTTATCTGATAATGTATCTTGATAACGACCTGCTATAATCCCAAGTGGAATCGCTATTATATATAACAAAATAGCACTTACTAAAGATAGCCAAAAAGTATTTACAGCTCTTTCACCTATCAAAGTTGATACACTTATTTTGTACGTATAACTTTTTCCGAAATCCCCCTGCACTGCATTTAACATCCAACGTGCGTACTGTTCATACCACGGATCATTTAAACCAGCTAACTCACGTAGTTCTTCTATACGGTTAGCATCCGTTTCTGGTGTAATCAATCCCGTAAATGGATCCCCTGGCATAAATTTAGCCATAATGAAAATTAATAAACTTAAAACCAACAACTGTGGAATCATAATTAAAGTTCGTCTTACAATTGTTTTCCACATATTACATGCCCCCCTTTTCGTGAGCATTCATTGCTACAAAATGCGTATCTGTCAATTGTTTTAAGTCAAATACTCTTCCATTCTGGTCATAATAATTTTTATGCTCAATTACATAATCAGATTCCACTTTTATACGTTCTCTTTTTCGAACATCCCGTCCTTTTGGATGAACATCTGGAATAGCTGATAATAATCGCTTCGTATAAATATGTTGCGGATTTGTATAAATGTCTTCACGATTACCAGACTCTACAAATCTACCTTTATACATGATAGAAATATGCTCACACATATGTTTAACCACGCCTAAATCATGGGAAATAAACAAGTAGCTTAAACCAAACTCCTCTTGAATATCTTTCATAAAGTTCAGCACTTGTGCTTGCACGGAAAGGTCTAAAGCCGATACGGGTTCATCCGCTATAATTAACTTTGGATTACAAGCAATCGCACGTGCAATTCCGATTCGCTGCTTTTGTCCACCTGAAAATTCATGTGGGTATTTTACTTTCGCATCTTCCCCCATACCAACGATTGCTAGTAACTCATTGATTTTTCTTCTTTCTTCATCTGGTGTAAGTTTTAAAAAGTTCCGTATTGGCTCTGCAATAATATCCTGAACCCGTTTGCGTGGATTTAGACTGGAATTAGCATCTTGAAAAATCATTTGAATGTCACGATTGAAAGTTGAATTTGGGTTACGACGCTTATTTGTTACGTCTTCCCCTTCATAAATTATGCTCCCAGAAGTTATTTTCTCCAGACCGATTATTGATTTGCCTGTTGTTGATTTTCCACAACCAGACTCTCCAACTAATCCATAAGCCTTCCCTTTTTCAAATTCTAAGCTGATTCCATCTACTGCATGAACATTATCAATAACTGTATTGAAAAATCCACCACGAATTGGATAGTGAACACGTAAATCATTAATTTGCATAAAACTCATCGGGAATTTCCTCCTTCTTCACTTTCAAAATGAAAGTGCTTCCAGCAAGTACATCTAACTAAATGACCTGGAGAAACTTCATGAAGTGTGGGATTTTCCTCATGTGCGATAGCCGGAATCCATGGAATCCTTGCTGAGAATCGACATCCAGATCGCGGTAATTTCATGAGAGAAGGCACCATACCTTGTATTACCTGAAGTTTTTCATTTTCACTATTCATTTGTGGTATAGAGTTAAATAAAGATCTAGTATAAGGGTGCTTTGGATTTGAAAATAACTCATCTACTGGAGCTTCTTCAATAATTTCTCCTGCATACATAACCGCAACACGATCTGCAACTTCAGCTACTACACCTAAATCATGGGTAATTAATATAATTCCAGCTTCTGTTTCCGCTTGCAGATCTTTTAGCAAATCTAATATTTGAGCTTGAATTGTAACGTCTAAAGCTGTGGTCGGTTCGTCTGCAATAATAATTCTTGGTTTACAAGAAATTGCAATTGCAATAATAACTCGCTGTCTCATTCCACCGGATAACTGATGAGGAAATTGCTTTGCAGTCCTCTTAGGATTAGGTATACCAACTTGTGCTAACAGCTCAAGAACACGCTTTTCCCTATCATTTTTAGACATTTTCGTATGATATATTAATCCTTCTTCAATTTGCTCACCTATGCGCATAAGTGGATTTAATGCAGATAAAGGGTCTTGGAATATCATTCCAATCTCTTCACCTCTTACTTTATTAAACTTTTCTTCATCAAGGCGTGCTAGGTTCTCTCCGTTGTAATTAATCTCACCTTGTACTCTCGTTTTGTTGTGATCATGAAGTCCGATAATAGATGTTGCTAGTGTACTTTTCCCACAACCGGACTCCCCAACGATTGCAAGAATTTCATTTTTCTTCAATGTAATCGAAACACCATCGACTGCATCGTAATATGTATCTTTTATGCGAAAACCAGTGTGTAAATCTTTAATATTTAAAAGTTCATTTGTCATGTTAAAAATAAAACTCCCTTCTAGATTCAGACTTTGATCTATTCTCTTCCGTTTTTCTCATGACGTTAAATTTTTTAAAAGAGAGGTATTTTTTTTAAAACCTTTTTATTTTGTACACAACTTCAAATTCCAATTTTTCTGTTAATTCATCTCTCGTGTAAATTCTATTACAGTATCATTACAATCGCAATACATTTTTTCATCATTCCCTTAATTTACTCTTTTTTGAAATTGAAGAATTCTTTATGAATTCAGTTATATCAACGATTTGTTGTAAAAGTTGGAACTAGATAAATTATTTGAATAAAATAATAAATTCACTCAAATTAAACAATGAAAAGCAACCATCTGGAAATTTAGTTATCGAAATTTTATCGGTTTAACCCGTTGAATCGTTGAAGCATTTGATGTTTTAAGACAAAACAAAAAAGTATTTTCCATTCAAATTGGAAAATACTTTTTTGTTTTTTTCTATGCATTACTTAATGAATCAATTTCATCATTAAAAGATTGATCATAAAACACGAACAATATTAAAGTTAAATGTGAGAATATGTATCATATACTCTTCATAAATCAGAATGATTTCCGCTATCGGCGGACGCTTTCCGTGGGGGTAGCGGTGAGCGATGAGCCATCACCGCCGCTTTCGCGTCGTTTGCGATGTCTCATCTGTCTCAGTCATCCCGTTGGACTCACCGCCTGCCGCTCAAACAATAAAATAATTATTATTCGTGTTTTAATAATTAAATGCTATTTATGAAAATAACTCTAATATCTAATTTTATAACATATTTAACATTATTTTTTGAATAAAATACTTGCATTATGACCACCAAAACCTAATGAATTGCTCATTGCATACTGAATATCAGCATTTCTAGCGGCATTTGGTACATAATCCAAATCACAGTCTGGATCAGGGGTTTCTAAATTCATCGTTGGAGGCAAAATTCCTTCTTTTAAAGCTAGTACTGTAAAGATTGCTTCCACTCCTCCCGCTGCTCCAAGTAAGTGACCAGTCATTGATTTTGTTGAACTCATTGCTAATTTATATGCGTGTTCACCAAAAACTGTTTTTACTGCCATTGTTTCAAACTGATCATTATATGGAGTACTCGTTCCATGTGCATTAATATAATCGATTTGCTCTGGTTTAATACCTGCATCTGCTATTGCTTGTTTCATTGCACGAGCAGCTCCTTCTCCTTCTGGCGCAGGAGCAGTAATATGATGAGCATCACCTGTTGATCCATACCCTATAATTTCTGCATAAATTTTTGCTCCACGAGCAACTGCATGCTCATATTCTTCTAAAATGATAATTCCTGCTCCTTCTCCAATGACAAAGCCATCTCGGTTTGCATCAAATGGTCTAGAAGCAGTTTGAGGATCCGTGTTTAATGTAAGTGCTGTGTTTGAACAGAATCCAGCAACAGACATATGTGTTATAGGCGATTCCGCACCACCTGTAATCATTACATCCGCATCACCGCGCTCAATTACTTTAAATGCATCACCAATCGAATTTGTTCCTGATGCACAAGCTGTTACGGAACATGAATTGATCGCTTTCGCTCCAAAATGTATAGAAACTTGACCTGCTGCCATATCTGGAATCATCATTGGAACAAAAAATGGACTAACACGACGAGCTCCTTTTTCTAAAAATACACGAAACTGTGCTTCGTATGTTTCCATTCCACCGATTCCTGAACCAATCCAAACTCCAGTTCGAAGTCCAAGCTCTTCTGTAATCGTTAAATTAGCATCTTCCACTGCCATAATAGACGCTGCAAGCGCATAGTGAGTAAAACGATCCATTTTACGAGCTTCTTTTTTCTCAATGTATTTCTCGATATCAAAATCTTTTACTTCCGCTGCTACTTTTGCAGAAAATTGGCTTGCATCTAATCGTGTAAGCATACCCACGCCTGATTTTCCTTCTTTAATACCTGCCCATGTTGTTTCTATGTCATTTCCTAGTGGTGTAACAGCACCGACTCCTGTTACTACAACCCTACGTTTTGTCATGAATAATCATCCTTCCGATGTTTTACTTTTATTTTCCCCATTTTAATGTAATAGCACCCCAAGTTAAACCGGCACCAAATCCAACCATAACAACAATGTCATCATCTTTTACTTTCCCATTCACTACTTCTTCTTTTAGTGAAAGTGGAATAGATGCGGACGAAGTGTTCCCATACTTATGGATAGTTTTCGACATTTTTTCGACAGGTAATCCTAATCTTTCTCTTGAAGAATCCATAATACGAATATTCGCTTGATGCGGTATTAACATATCAATATCTTCTTTCGAAAGTCCAGCTTTCTCTATAACATTAACTGCTGACTCACCCATTTGTCTAACCGCAAACTTAAAAACTTCACGGCCATTCATTGAAAGATAAGGTCCTTCTTGGTATAAATGCTTGCCGCCAATTCCATCTGCTCCTAGCTCAAAAGATAAGATTCCACGACCTTCTGAAACTTTACTAATAACAGCAGCTCCTGCACCGTCTCCAAACAAAACAGCTGTATTTCGATCTTCCCAATTTGTGATTTTTGAAAGTTTTTCTACTCCAACAACAAGTACGTGAGAATACGTGTTAGACTCTACGAATTGTTTTGCAGTAACTAAACCGTACATAAAACCCGCACATGCAGCAGAGATGTCCATTGCTGCTGCATTTTTTGCACCAAGTTGATCTTGAAGCATTGTGGAAACACTAGGAAACGGACGATCAGGTGTTACTGTTGCTACAAGAATAAGTCCGATTTGATCAGGTGTAATTCCTGCTTCTTTAATTGCTTCATTAGCTGCTTTAAATGCCATGTGTGAAGTATCCTCTTCAGTTCCAGCAATTCTTCTTTCTTCTATACCAGTCATCGTTCGAATCCATTCATCGGATGTATCTACTTTTTTCTCAAGGTCTTCATTTGTTAAAATATGCTCTGGTGAATAAGTTCCTAATCCAATTATTCCTGCATTCACAAAGTTTCCTCTTTTCTTATAATCTATTATTAGTACCTGGTAATAATAATAACGAATTAGTGAACAATTTTCAACAACATAGTTTGAATCTACAAATATTCTTTTGAAATAGTTGGCGTTATGATATGATAAACATAGTAAAAATAGCTTGAGGTGAAACAAATGAAATATATCGTTACAATTATTTGGTCTGTAATACTAGTTAGTATGTTGAATTACGTTGTTAGTTCAGTACAAAACGTACCATTTGAATTAAATAACGGTTTGATCATGTCTATTCCAGTTGCAATTATGATTTTTATCATCTCTGCAATTATTCCAAACGAACCAACTGCATCAGAACAACACTAAAAAACAGCTCTCGCAATCAAAATGCGGGAGCTGTTTTATATTAGTGTCACTGCAAATACTATATATTTTGTGATTCTGTAAATCATTCTTGCGATTTAAATCCTCTATTTTGCGATTTGAAAGTACTATTTTGCTATTGTTGCGATGACTAGTTGACCATCTTCAATAGTTGCTTTAATCGTACTGCCAGGAAGAATTGTCCCCCCGATTAACTGTTTCGCTACTGCAGTTTCTAAGTTTCTTTGAATAAATCGTTTTAGTGGTCTTGCACCAAATGCAGCATCTGTACCTTCTGCTACAATCCATTTAATAACTTCTTCATCCACTTGCAAATTAATTTCTTGTTCGCGGACACGATCTTGAAGTTGTTTGACATATTTCTCAGCAATTTTTTCAAAATGTTGTGTGGTCAAAGAGTGGAACATAATGATGTCATCTAAACGATTTAATAATTCTGGTTTAAAATGCTCCCTTAAAGAAGCCATTACGAGGCTTTCTTCCTCTTCACTAATAAGCCCAGTAGCATTTCCAAGATATTGTGAGCCAATATTAGAAGTTAATATTACGACAGTGTTTGTAAAATTAACTATTCTACCTTGACTATCTGTTATTCTACCATCGTCCATTAATTGTAATAAAATATTAGCAACATCTGGATGTGCCTTTTCGATTTCATCTAATAGTACTACAGAATAAGGGTTCCTACGTACCGCCTCGGTTAATTGGCCACCTTCTTCATATCCAATATATCCAGGAGGTGCACCAACTAGCCGGGATACACTATGTTTTTCCATATATTCAGACATGTCAATTCGGATAAAATGCTCTTCTGAATCAAATAAATTTGCTGCGAGCGACTTGGCTAGTTCTGTTTTTCCTACACCTGTTGGACCTAAAAACAAGAAAGATCCAATAGGTTTTCTAGGATCTTTAATGCCAGCTCGTGCACGCCATACAGCTTCTGTTACTAATTGCACAGCTTGGTCTTGTCCAACTACTCTTTCACCAAGTGTTTCTTTTAAACGAAGAAGCTTCTCCCGTTCACCTTCCACTAATTTTGTAACTGGAATTCCAGTCCATCTAGAAACGATAGAAGCAATTTCTTCAGCAGTTACTTCTTCCCGTAATAAGCGAGATTCTGTTTCCTCGTTTACTTGCTGTTCATATACTTGAAGTTCTTTTTCTAATGTAGGAATTTTCCCATGACGAAGCTCGGCAGCCTTATTTAAGTCGTACTTGTTTTCTGCGTCTTCTAATTCTCGACGATATCTATCAAGTTCTTCTCTTTTTTGTTGAATAACTTGAATTGATTCTTTTTCCTGTTGCCACTTGTTACGCATTTCACTTGAGGATTGTTCTAATTCTTTCAAGTCTTTACGTATTTGTTCAAGTCTTTTTTTACTTGCAGCGTCTTTTTCCTTCATTAACGCTTGTTCTTCAATTTGAAGCTGCATCATTTTTCTTGTGACTTCATCAAGCTCTTGAGGCATCGAGTCAATCTCTGTTCTAATCATTGCACATGCTTCATCAACTAAATCGATTGCTTTATCCGGTAAAAAACGTTCCGTAATATAACGATTAGATAATTCCGCAGCTGCAACAATTGCTCTGTCATGAATGCGAACTCCATGATGTAATTCAAAGCGTTCTTTTAGTCCACGTAAAATAGAAACCGTGTCTTCTACAGATGGTTCTCTTACAAGTACTTGCTGGAATCTTCTTTCGAGAGCTGGATCTTTTTCGATATACATCCGATATTCATCTAATGTAGTTGCTCCAATACAATGCAATTCTCCACGTGCAAGCATAGGTTTTAACATATTTCCTGCATCCATTGCTCCGTCTGTTTTTCCTGCTCCTACTATTGTATGAATTTCATCTATAAATAAAATAATTTGACCTTCGCTATCTTTCACTTGTTTTAATACAGCTTGTAGTCGTTCTTCAAATTCTCCACGATATTTCGCACCTGCAATTAAAGAACTCATATCAAGTTCAAAGATTTCTTTTTCTTTTAATCCTTCTGGAACATCTTTTCGCACAATTCTTTGAGCTAAACCTTCTACAATTGCTGTTTTCCCAACTCCAGGTTCTCCTATTAACACTGGATTGTTCTTTGTTTTTCTAGATAATATACGAATAACGTCTCTAATTTCTTGATCACGCCCAATGACAGGATCCATTTTTCCATTTTTCACAGCAGTAACTAAATTACGTCCATATGTTTCTAACGGACTTTTTTCGTCTTGTTGCCTCATTTGCATACCAAACATCTCCTTAACTATTACTTCTCGGTTTAATATCTGTCAAACCCAGCTGTAGGCATTGAAATGTGTTTTGGAATACTTACAGCATAAATATTAAAAGTTTGACCTTCTTTGACTAATTCAATTATAATATTTCTTCATATAATTTGTAAAGAAAAGTGATTATAAGAATAGGTTTATTATGCTATTATTGTTTTATGTGGAAAGGTTGTGATTTTATATGAACGAGAATACTCCTTTATTCATGGGGATTTATTCATTATTTGAACAATTTGGTTCCATTAATAAAATAGAAAAAGACCGTCCGATATTTCATGAAGGAGAACGTTCCGATGAAGTATATTATGTTTTAGAAGGTTCTGTAAGAATTACGAAAGATACGGAAAGCGGTAGAATATTCACACTAAAAATTACTAATTCACAAAGTATTCTTGGGGAAACATCTGTTTTTTGTGAAACTCTTTATCATTCTGTATCTGCTCATACTATAGAGCCTACAAAAATTGTATCCCTTTCTCGATCTCAACTAGAAAAGTTTTTAAGCACTTCTCCTGAACTTATGATGGAATGGATGAAATTTATTCAATTAAATCATTTAAAAAACGAGACAAGATTTCGAGATTTACTTTTACATGGAAAAAAGGGAGCTCTTTTTTCAACACTAGTTCGTCTTTCTAATACTTATGGAATTACCCAAGAGGATGGAAGCATCCTTATAGATCACTATTTGACCAATCAAGAATTAGCTAACCTATGTGCAACTAGTAGAGAAGTTGTAAATCGAATGTTAAACGATATTAAAAAGTCTCGTGTCATTGAACTTAATAAAGGACTTATAACAATTAACGATTTAAACTTTTTAAGAAAAGAAATTGAGTGTGATAATTGTCCACTGCATATTTGTCGGATAGATTAGAAATACTTTTTTAATAAAAATTAGGGAAACTCTCACAATAAGAGTTTCCCTAATTTATACGTGATAAATATTTATAGTTAGCAATATCGTGTTATTGCCTTTGTTTTGTTGGTTAAGCGATATTTTTATCGAATACCTAGTGCAATTTTGGCATAACGAGACATATTTTCTCTCGACCATGGTGGATTAAAAACAATATTAACTTCTGTTTCTTTTACTTCAGGCAATTCACCTAGTGCCGTTTTTACTTGGTCTACAATCATTGGTCCCATTGGACACCCAATTGAAGTAAGAGTCATCGTAACAGTTGCAATTCCTTCCTCTGTTAACTCAACATCATATACTAATCCTAAGTTTACAATATCTATCCCTAATTCAGGGTCGATTACATTTTCAAGTGCACTCATCATACTATCTTTCATATCTTGATCCATTTTATAAACCCCCTTACTACTTTTCTTCATCATAACAAAGTACTCTCGTTATGCCAAATTGTTTGCAAGCCATTTAGTTGCAGCTAACATTCCTTTTCGATTAACTGCATGCCCTGCCGATTTTTCTTTCATAAAAACAAGATATTCATTTCCGAATTGTTTTTCAAAAGCCTCAATAAAAAGAGCAGTTGACTCAAAAGGTACTACAGTATCTTTTACTCCATGCCAAAAAAACAATGGTTTATTTGATAGTTTCTCCATATGAATGGAAGCATCGAATGTAGATAAGGTATGGAACATATCGTCTTTTTCCTTTGAATTCAATGGAATTTGAAATCCTTTTTGCTCGATTTGTTCAATTTGTGCTTTCGCTAATTGAACATAACTTGGAGTTCCCATCATAATGCTGGCAGCATTTATCCAAGGATAAACGGTTAAGCAACCAAGTGTCGTGATACCACCCATTGACGTTCCACCAATACCAATTTTTTGGTCATTCAAAAATCCACGTTCCATGAGTTCCTCTTTTATTTTTCCTACTTCCTCAATGGAAGTTAAAACAGTTTCCCAAAAACGAAGACTTATTTCTATTTGGTCTAATTTTTCATCTCTGTCACCGTGTAAATGTGCATCTGGTAAAATTACTCGGCACCCTTGATTTACTAACTGATAAGCGTAGTGCAGATTATGCTCTTTCGCACTTTCAAAACCATGTAAAAAAATCACAATAGGAGAGTGATTATTTGTTTGATCATTATATATATGTAGTAAAGGTATATTACCCCATGATTCTATTTGTACAATCATTCATAACCCACCTCTCTTTTCTAATTATTATATTAACAAAGTAAATTGAAATATACAAAAGCATAGGTACTATCATTTTGACGTTTATACTGGAAAACGATACACTTTAAATAGAAGGAAAGGAGAGTTATTATGCAACGTCACTTAATTGTTTTGGATTTAGATGGAACTTTATTAACAGATGAGAAGGTAATTTCACATAAAACGAAGAATATATTACAAGAAGCCAAAAATCAAGGTCATGAAGTAATGATCGCGACTGGAAGACCATATAGATCAAGTGAGATGTATTATAAGGAGCTTGGTTTAAATACTCCTATCGTCAACTTTAATGGTGCATTTGTGCATCATCCAAAAAATTCTTCCTGGAATACCATACATAAACCAATAGAACTTCAAGTTGTCAAAGAAGTTGTAGAAGCTGTTCAAAACTTTTCTATTAAAAATATGCTCGCCGAAGTACTAGATGACGTATACTTACATCATCATGATGAACAAATGATTTCCGCTTTTGCACTTGGTAATCCACATATTACTACTGGTGATTTACGGACCTTTTTAAGAACGGATCCTACAAGCTTGCTAATTCATGCCGAGGAAGATTCTGTAGACTTAGTTCGTAATCATTTACGAGATGTTCATGCCGAAGTAATTGATCATCGTCGTTGGGGAGCTCCTTGGGACGTAATTGAAATAGTACGACATGGATTAAACAAGGCAGTTGGCTTAGCAAAAGTATCCGAGTATTTAGACATTCCAAAAGAAAGAATCATCGCTTTTGGAGATGAAGACAATGATTTAGAAATGATTGAATACGCTGGAGTTGGTGTGGCAATGGGAAATGCAATTTCACCACTTCAACAGATTGCAAATGAAATAACTTTATCCAACAATGAAGATGGTATTGCGGAGTTTTTAATGGATAGATTAAAGTTAAAAGAATTGTGATAATTTAGGAGGATGGAAATGAAATTATTCGCCGATAGTGCTTGTGATTTACCTAAATCTTTTTTTGAATTACATAATGTAGAATTAATACCACTTAGAGTGCATATAGACAATGATGAATATGAAGATATTATAGGGATTGATTCTAAAGAAGTATACGCAGCAATTAGAGCTGGAAAACAACCAAAAACATCTCAAGCTTCTCCAGAACTTTTTTTGAATCTGTTTGAAGAACTTGCAAAGTCAGGAGAAGAAGGTTTCTACATTGCCCTCTCTTCTGCTCTTTCCGGAACTTATAGCACAGCGGTGATGATGAAAGAACAGCTAATGGAAACATACCCTGACTTAAAATTAACCATTATCGATTCAAAATGTGCATCGCTTGGAATTGGACTTCTAATAAAAGAGGCAGTTCGTTTAAGAGATGAAGGACTTTCCCTATCAATTATTGAAGAGAAAATCAGATTCTCGGCTTCTCACATGGAACATCTTTTCACTGTAGAAGACTTGGATTATATGGCTCGTGGTGGAAGAGTCTCTAAAGCAAGTGCATTTATTGGTGGACTACTCAACATTAAACCTCTTCTTCATGTTGAAGAAGGTAAACTAGTTCCAATTGAAAAAATACGTGGACGCAAAAAAGTGATCAAACGCATGATAGATTTAATGGGGGAACGTGGCGAGCGTTTAGAGGAACAAAATATCGCTATTAGTCACGGTGATGATGAAGAAACAGCACTTGAAATAAAGCAATTAATAGAAGAACAATATCATCCAAAAAGCATTGAGATTCATCTGATTGGCTCAACTGTTGGAGCACATGCAGGTCCAGACACATTGGCATTATTCTTTTTAAATAAATTATCTTAAAATATTAAGCCGGAATTCTATTAATCTATAGAATTTCGGCTATTTTGTTTCAGCTCACATGAAGAATATCATGAAAGTATTTATAGTTTAGAGTGTAATTTGGAAATTTAATGTGAAAATTTGAAAGAGACCCGTTACATTATAATGAGCTGACTTCAGAAACTAGTCAGCTCATTTTCAATTAGTTATTTTGCTTCGAGTTTTTTTGTTTTCCTTTTTTCCAAACAATAACTAAAAATATGATAAACATTAGGTAGGCAACACACATTGCTACTATATAAGATGTATTTAAACCTTTACGGTCGGTTACTTGATAAAGTTCGACTAGTTCACGATCTAGTACTAACTTGTACTTTCCATCCTTGTCTGGACGAACTACATCTTGTTCAAAGATACCTCTAAGCTCTTTATTTTCTCCAACAACATCACTAGATAAATCTATTCTTTGTGTAGCACTAGTATTATTAATAACTACAATGAATGTTTCTTTATCAGAATATCGTTTAAATACAATATAACCATTCTCATTTTTCAACAATTCTGTTTTACCGGAACGAAGCGTTTCCGATTTATTGCGAATGGAGTTGATATCTTTTAAATAATTTGTAATATCTTCATCCACTCGAAAATTCATTACTTGATGACTTTCTTGTGGTACTTGTCCGTTCATAGCAATTTCCGTTCCGTAGCTCATATACGGCACACCTGGCATAGCTAGAATTGCACCCATTGCTGTCTTAATACGTGTTGGTGGGAACATATTCTCAAGTGCACTAAAGTAAGTAAATCTCTCTGTATTCAATTGATCAATCATTAATAAATCATTGTCATTTGTAGAAGCAATTCTTTCTGAAGGTAAATCCGTATTTTTAAATGCTTCTCTAAAATCTACGAGTAATTGATTGGAATAATGGGTATCAAAATTTGCATCTGATTCTTCTAAAGCAATAGCATACATTGGATTACGTACTTCTTTTATTCCAGCAATCATATCATTAACAAAAGAAATAGGTGCACCTTGTAATTCAGAAAAATTAACACCATCAATATCATACTTTTTAGTGAAATCCACAATCGTCTGTTTCAGTGCTTGTTGGACTTTTGGATTAGTAAGGTCCACTTGCATAACACCATTTTCAGTTTTAACAATCCAATCTTTTTTGGAAGGATCCATACTCCAATTATGATTTTCACTATAATTATTCAACGGAAAACCTACGACTATTTTCATTCCTTTTTTATGCGCTACTTTTATTAGTTCTTGAAACTCTTCAGGCGTTCCGAATCTTTTTTCAATCTCATTGAAATCTAGAATACGCTTTCCATCATATGTTTCTGTAGCAAAAATTGGTCCGATCGAAATAATAGTGAATCCCATATCTTTAATATGATCCATCTTTTCTATAATCCCAAGAAAGTCTCCACCTGCAAATGCATTAGGATCTTGAGCATTCACATCCACATCATTAGAAACTACTTTGTTAAAATAACGATCTACTAATAAATCATAAATACTTTCGTTATGTATGGAACCATTCGGCTCAGCATTCGTATTTTGCGTAGTTGTTAACCAAAGACCACTTATTAATAATACGGTCACAACCCACTTTTTTAAGTTAACGTTCACGTAAAGTCCTCCTCTATTTAGAAAAGCTACAGGATATCATTTCGCTCCAGTAATCCGGAACTGCTTGAATCTGAAGCTAGTAATTAATTGGAACATATCAACGTTATTTTATCAAAGCTACATTTTAATCGCTATCGTTTAAGCAAGAAAGTACAAAAATTAGCTTATAATTCGTCCAAACTGTGTCATCTTGCAAGTATTGCGCATATACATCGGAATGTTGCGAGTAGCTCATCAGATATTGCGAATACGGCCTATAACGTTGCGAGTAATGGACAAAATGGTGCGCTTAACTTTTATATTGCGCATATGAATCGGAATATTGCGAGTAGATCATCAGATATTGCGAATATGACCAATAATATTGCGAGTAACCAACAAAATGTTGAGTGTAATGGACAAAATGGTGCGCATAGCTTATATATTGCGCGTATGAATCGAAATATTGCCGGTAGCTCATCTGATATTGCGAGTACGGCCTAAAAGTTGCGGGTAATGGACAAAATGGTGCGCATAGCTTATATATTGCGCGTATGGATCGGAATATTGCGAGTAGCTCATCTGATATTGCGAATATGACCAATAATATTGCGTGTAGCTCTTCAGATATTGCGAATACGGCCTAAAAGTTGCGGGAATGGACAAAATGTTGCGCATAGCTTATATATTGCGAGTAGATCATCAGATATTGCGAATATGACTAATAATTTTGCGAATAACCAACAAAATGTTGCGCATAACTTGTATAGTGCTATTCTTCTCAGTTTTCGCTTACATTGATATGCAAAAAAGTACAACAGTTCATTAATTGGACGAAGTATATTATTCTTTCCTTATTAGGTTTGTTGCTTGGAGTGCAGGTGCTCGACTCCTGCGGGAATAGCATGAGCCTTGAGACCCCGCAGGTAGCGAAGCGAACGAGGAGGCTCAAGCCATGCCCGCGGAAAGCGAGCGCCGGAATGGAAAGCAACAACTCGATGCATGGATCACTATCTTTAATTTGTTTTTTATAGAAATTACCCTTGACTAGAGGTAAGAAAGCGTCCGCCTGCAGCGGAAATCAACCCGCTCATGTAATAGAAATAATGTCATGGCATAAAAAAAAGGTTTAGGAATTTTTACATTCCGGAAACCTTTTGTCTTCAATCTGAAGT
This sequence comes from Psychrobacillus sp. NPDC058041, assembly GCF_042885655.1. NCBI lineage: Bacteria > Bacillati > Bacillota > Bacilli > Caryophanales > Bacillaceae > Psychrobacillus > Psychrobacillus sp. NPDC058041. The sequence goes on along the minus strand of NZ_JBHVRO010000001.1, from coordinate 122,425 downwards.
CATCAATTATTTTGGAGACTTCACTTTATTATCATACTGCTGAATAATACTTTGATTTCCTGCATTAAGTTCATTTCCATTAGAATTGGACGTTTGCTGCTTCGAAATGAAAAATGAAGCGATAACAAATAATAGCATCAACAATATAACGAATATAAGTAAGAATAAACCTAGCATTTGCCGCTCCCTCCTTTTCATTTATTATTTTCAAATTAACATATTTTTCAATAAATGAAAAGGAGCTTTCCCTAAGCGGTGAAAGCTCCTTTTTGTGGTATTCCTAAGCTAAGAAATGAATGCCCATTGGTAATTTGAATCCTAAGAATAGAGCAATTAAGAAAAAGACAAAAAACAATACAACAAATGTTGTGAATGGTTTTCCTTTTTTCTTTTTCACTAAAGACATTTCCATCATCCCAATGACAAGGATACCAGCTAAAAATTTCAATCCGTAAAGCATACCTTGACCAAAGTCCATACCTTTAATGAATAATGCAACTCCTGAAACAATGATCAAAATATAAAATACTCGTAAAATCATGTGAATTACTTTTGGGTTTTTCATCGCTAATGCTACAAAAAACAAAATGATTGCAATCACCCATGTTGTAATGTGTAAATCTGTCCTTGCTAGAATATCCATATATTTCACCTCTATCGTTTTCTTTACATATCTATCTTACCATTTCGGCTAGTATATTACTCGAATTTGTTCACTAGAGTACCAATTCCTTCTATTGAAACTTTCACAATATCGCCTGATTTCAAGAATCTAGGAGGATTAAATCCGTTCCCAACACCTGCAGGAGTTCCTGTTAAAATAACATCACCTGGCTCTAGCGTCACTGTTTTCGAAATTTCTGCGATAATTTGCTCGACTGAAAAGACCATATCCGATGTTTTTCCATTTTGACGAATTTCATCATTCACTTTCGTAACGATCGTTAAGTCTTGAGGATTCGGAATTTCATCTTTTGTCACAATATAAGGTCCAAGTGGACATGATTCATCTAAGCTTTTACCTAAGAAATATTGTTGATGACTCTTTTGAATATCACGAGCAGTTAAATCATTTGCAATTGTATAACCGAATATATAATCATATGCAAGCTTTGAAGGAATATCTTTTCCTTTTTTGCCGATCACAATTGCAAGTTCTCCTTCGTAATCATAAGAGGAGGTTTTATTTGCATGTACGGAAAGAGTTTGCTCGTCCGCCGCAATAGCAGTTGGAGATTTTGTAAATACGACAAAAGTATTTGCTACTCCTCCCATTTCTTTTGCATGATCAGCGTAGTTTTTACCTACTGCCATTATATTTTTTGGAGTTCGAGGAATGGGTGATAGCCATTCGATTTCTGTAAATGGATGCTTAAAGTTATTTGGATTGTCACTTTTTAAAGCTGCTTCTACTAGTTTTCTAATTTGTTCAACGAAATCAATACCAACACTTACTCCTTCGACAATAGTCTGCGGAAAGCTCGGTAACACTTGAAGGGTCTCTTGAATACTTAGTACATCCCATACTGCTTCTTCTTTTTTTACTTTCGGTCCGAAGTAAATTCCATCATTTAATCTGTATGATAATAATTTCATCCTGTCGACACTCCTTCAAATTGTTTTGGAACATATCCTTAGTCTATTACAAATTGACTTTCTTTTCACCTTTTTTCGACAACTAAGACAAACAACGCAAGCGCCCTATAAGAGCACAATTCCGGAGTGCATTATACAAAGCCCTGGCTTCCGACAAGCGTAACCTTTTCACATTTGCCTCAGAGGGATAAAAACATTATAAGTTTTCTTACTTAGAAACAGGATAAGTCAATTTTCTCCACAAAGCTTCTACTGGTCCTTGCTTGAACTTTATAAACCACATTTCAGCGAATACAAGCTGTAATACAAAAATACCTATTGCCATCCAAGTACCGGTTTGAATATCAATCTTTCCATAAAGTCCAAATCCATATGAATAAAAAATAGTTGTAGCGATAATCGACTGCATTAAATAGATGGTCATAGACATACGGCCTGCTTTCGCAAAAGGGGAAAGTAGTTTTTGCATAACAGGTATTGTACAAACAAGTGCAAGGATTCCTGCATAGCCGATTGCTTGTAAAGGACCTCCAAATGTATCCTGAACTGAAACTGTGAATATATTTGCTTCACTTATATAAGGAATCCATTTAATAACAGTTCCAACGATTAATGAAATTAAGATCGTTACGATCCAAAATACTTTTAATTCCTTTACTCGTTCTATTAGCTTCACCTTTGCAGCAGCTGCTCCAATCAATAAAAACGGCACAATCGTAAACAACATTACGAGAATAAATGCTCCATTTTGGGTCATGTATAACCAATCATTTAAACGTTGCCCGAAAATGTCGCCCCAAGATCCATGAGAATATGCGGCAACAGAAGATTCAATCTGTTGTATTCCTGCATAAAGGATGACACTATTTGGATCGAATTTAGACATAAAAAATAATAATGAATGTAATAATCCATTTGGAATAAAAAATAATACGGCACTTATTAAAAATAACCAATTCGGCTTTAAACGAATCATTAATAACAGTACAAAACCTGCCAGTGCATACGTAATCAGTATATCTCCCGCCCAAATAAGAAACGCATGAACACATCCAATTAGAAGTAATACCGATAGTCTACGAACTGCTAACTTTTTAAACGAAGTACCTCTCTCCTGCGTTTTCATGAACTGCATAGAAAGACCATATCCAAATAACATAGAAAACAATGGATATACACTACCTTGAACGAAAATATCAATCCACTTGTACGTTTCAAAATCGCCTCTCATATGAAACCATGTATATGGATTAAAGTATAGTATTGGTGAATGAAAAAACAGCATATTTACGATAAATATTCCTAGAAGTGCAAAGCCCCTCATCACATCAATCGAAAAAACTCGTTCTTTCAACTCTGTTGGACGCATCAACAATTTTTTTCCCCCTATAATGAAACCGTTTTGTCTATATCAAATAAATAAAGAACTTTCTCTTTTATCTCTACTTTCATAATAGATTCAATTGCTTGTGCGTAAAGGGATAATTGGATATTATAACGATTTTTCATCATTTGTATTAAATTAGATTCGTTCGAGACTAAGTGCTGTACCTTGTCTGTTTTGTAATCTAGTAATACCCAACGACCATCCTCTTCTAAAAACAGGCAATCGACAACGCCTTGAATAATTTGGCTATCACCTTCCGCATCTTTTAAAGAGTAGGTAAATGGAAACTCTCGCATAACTTCTTTCGCTCTTTTTAAACGCTCTGCTGTTTCCGAATGAAAAAATGGAACCATTTTCTTTGGATCAATTGCAGCTTGTTCTGCTTTTGTTAATATTTCTCTTTGTACAAGCGTTTCAGCAAATGCCTCGACTTTTTCTATCGTTTTTGACTCGCTTAAATCTACATTTTGCATAAAAGCATGGACGGCTGTCCCTACTTCTGCTCCAGTCAATTTTTCTTGTTGGAGGAAAAAAGGTCTTTGTGCAATACGAGTCACTCCCCCAATAGGATTAGCCGTTTGAAAATAATCTTGATCTTCTCTTTCCTCTAACAATTGAATCTTCTTAATTTCGCTAACGGATTGTTTCGATCGTTTATGTGTAGAAAGTTCAAAAGGATAGGCAGTTTCAAAACGATCTTTAATAGTTGTTAATGAAGGTAATTTGACTGTATTTAATAGTACATCCAACGATACCTTTTCAGTTACCTCTACTTCTGTACGCATTTTCAACTCATCTATGCATTTTGTAACAATCTTCCACGTAGATTCACTTTCCACAACGTTTGCTTCCATTACATTGCCAATTTGTTTATAGTCCGCGTGTCTAGCAATTGCTGGTCCTATCCAATCTAAATAGCCTTTTGCTTTTGCTCGTAAATAACCCGGCAACACTTCATTCGATAGAATCGATTGAGCATCTTCCCATTTTGTGAGAGTCTTTGCTAAATCTTTTATAGAGGCAATAAGGAATAAATGCTCCTTCGCTCTTGTCATCGCAACATATAGAACGCGCATTTCTTCAGCCTTTAACTCCATTTGTTTCTTTTCCTTCATTGCTAAGAAAGGCAAGGAAGTAAAGGAGATGCGTTTATCTGGATCGATTGCTTTCACTGCAAGTCCAAATGATTGATCAAATAAATAAGCTTCATTAAAGTCCATTTGGTTAAATGGTCTCCCCATCCCTCCAAGAAAAACAACTGGAAACTCCAGTCCTTTCGAAGAGTGAATCGTCATCAATCGTACAACATTTTCTTTTTCATTAATGGCACGGGCTGCACCTAAATCATCACCACGTTTTCGCATACGATCGATGAAACGTAAAAATCGAAATAACCCTCGAAAAGAAGTTTTCTCATAATCTACTGCGCGGTCATGTAGAATCCGTAGATTAGCTTGCCGCTGCTTGCCATTTGGCATAGATCCAACCATTTCATAATAATTCGTATCCAAATAAATTCGCCAAATCAAATCTGCAAGAGAACCTCTTCTACTTAGATTTCGCCAATCTTCAAACTGCAGTACAAATCGCTGAAGCTTTTCTTCTGTCTCCGCTGACATGCCGACTCTTCCAGTAGATATAAAAGTTTTTAACGCTTCATAAAAAGGCTCTTTTGGAGCGGCTAAACGAATAAGCCCAAGTTCTGACTCTGATAAGCCAACAAAAGGAGAACGTAAAACTGCTGCTAATGAAATATCTTGATAAGGATTATCGATTGTTCGAAGTGTATGAAGCATAATCAGTACTTCAATTGCTTCAAAATAACCTTTCGATAGTTCTGCATATAAAGGAATCCCTGCATCCTTAAATTGATCCGTTACTTCTTGTGACCAGGTCATCGAGCGCATTAAGATGACAATATCACTATATTGAATAGGACGAGTCGTTTTCTTCCATGGATCGTAAACAGTTGCTCCTGTCTCTTTCATTTCTTTAATTTTTGAAATGATATATCGGGCTTCTGCTTGCGATTTTTTTAACTCTTCTTCTTCACTAACCTCTTCCTCTTCTGAAACTTCCGCCTCGCCGTCCTCTACTTCATATAGAAGAGCAAGTTCAACCGTTGCTTCTCTTTCGTCATATGGTGCCCTTGGTTTTAAGGAAGCAGCATCGTCATAATTTATTTCCCCAACGTTTTCACCCATAATTTGCTGGAAGATATAATTTGTTGCATGTAGCACTTCTTTTCGACTTCTAAAGTTTGCATTTAAGTCAATTTTCACACCAGAATCTATTGGCATTTCGTTAAAGGTCAAATACTTTCCTAAAAAAAGCATCGGTTCTGCTAATCGGAAGCGATAAATAGATTGTTTAACGTCACCAACCATAAACATATTACCTTTCTTCTCATCGCCACTTTTCACAAGTTGCAAAATAGTTTCTTGCAATCTATTTGTATCTTGATATTCGTCGACTAATACTTCTTTGAAACGTGCTTGATATTCTTTCGCAATCTCGGAAGGACCTAGCTCTCCGTTTTCTTTACGTTCACTTAATATATCCAATGCATAATGCTCTAAATCGGAGAAATCTACAAGTCCTTTATCGTTTTTAGCTGCAGAATATCTCTCCCCATACTTAATTGCTAAATCGACTAATGTTATTAGTTGAGGTGTCATCCGTCTCATTTCTTCTAATAATCGTTCTGGTGTTCTCGTAAAATAATTTTCTTTTAATTCGTTGACAATTTTCTTCACTTTATTTCGTTTATCTGTTGCTTGTTTTTTCATTGTTTCATCACAAGAATCTTTTTTGATGGAAGCAGCTTTTCCCCATGAAAGACTTTGAAAATAATGAAAAACGTCTTGCCATGATCCATTTTTCATCAACGAAATCACTTCTTGAATCATGTGTTGATCATTTACCGCAGTTACCGCTAAAGGAGCAGGACCATTCGGCAGATTTGATAGCCTACAAATTTCTTCTGTCAATGCTATGGCCTCTTCTAAATGATGTATAATTGCGAGCTTAAGTGGTCCAATAAACGGAAGATCATCAATCGACGTATCTTCGCTTAAAGAATATGCTTCTGGAATTGCAAGTAACCATTTCTTCGGTTCTGGATGTACTCGCGCATACGTGTATAACTTTTCAATCATTGTCTCAATCGACTGGTCGTCTCGATCTGAAGTAAAGCTATCCGAAAGCCGATACATCGGTTCAGGATTTTCTACATGATAAGCTTCTTCAAGGACTTCCGCTAGAATATCGTCACGCATTAATGCTGCTTCTGTCTCATTTGCGATTCGGAATCCTGGATCAATCGTCAGCATATAGGAATACTGACGTACTATATTAAGACAAAACGAATGAAGTGTAGAAATTTGTGCTTTATTTAAAAGGCTTAATTGCTTTCGTAAATGACTAGATGAAGGATCCTTTGCAATTGCTTTTTCCAATGCCTCACCCATTCGATGACGCATTTCAGCAGCCGACGCATTCGTAAATGTCACTACTAATAATTCATCTACGTTTATTGGATTAAATTCTGCAATTACTTTTTGAATAAGTCGATCGATTAATACAGCGGTTTTGCCTGACCCCGCAGCCGCAGAGACTAACACATCTGAACCAGTAGCCCAAATTGACTTCCATTGTTCTGGTGTCCATGTTAATTCATCTGGCATATTAGGAATGTTCACTTGGACCCATCTCCTCTTTCATTTTTTCAGTCACTATTTCTGGATTTTCTGTTTTCAATTGGCGTACTTGTTGGTCAGGATCTTGCGGATCAAACTGACATACACTGCGATAGGAACAATACGTACAAGGCATTTTGTCTTTTAAACGATATGGAAAAACACGTGTATCTCCTGCATTCATACCATTTCCAGCTTGTTCATGTTTCTTACGTACGAAAGATTGAAGCAAATTCATATTTTCTTTGTCTACTACTTTTGACGACGATTTTGATAAATTGCCATCTTTATTCATTCGTACCGGAATAACTTTCGAAAATCCTTCTATTTGTTCATCCATTTCCATAATGACTTCAGGTTCATCTAATAATAATCCATTCATTTTGTACGATTTATATATGGCATCTTCTAGCTCTGCATCTGCCATTTCTTTTTTTGATTGAATAAAAGGATTATGAAGATGGACATACAAAACCCCTGCGGGATCTGCATCCTCATGCAACCAAATCGAAGCATTCTCTATCGCTACATCTAAATAGGTCAGCATTTGAAGCGATAAACCATAATACACTTCATTCAAATCAATGCCTTTTTTAGAAGATTTATAATCCACAATTCGTACAAACATATTGCCGTTCACATTTGCTGCGTCTACTCGGTCAATTCTCCCGCGCAATTGCATTTTTCTTTGATGCTTAAGTGGAATTTCTAAAGAAGGTAGAGCTTCCCCAGGACCAAATCCCGCTTCAATCGCAATCGGAACAAAACTAGAAACGTTAGAATGCTTACTTAAAGCTATTAATGTGGATGCTACAATTTGTTCTAATTTTCTCTGAATATAACGATAACGATTTGTACTTAATAACAGCTGATGGACAAATATCGGTACAATATGATCGACTGCTTGTTTTGCAAGCTGAACACACTGTGCCTTCGAAAGTTCACCCCATATTAGATTCAAACGATTTGTTTCATCTGAAATCCATTTTAAAGCAGCATGGAATAAATCGCCCATTGCTGGTGCTTCCAAACGGTATTCTGCACGTTCCTCTAACTTTAATCCATAAGCTGCAAAATGAGCAAAAGGACAACTATAATATTTTTCTACTCTAGAAACACTAGAAATTATCGTTTCCCCATAAAGAGCAGATGTCATGTCTTGTGTAAGTCTTTCGGTTTGATTGCCATGTATAAGTGGTTTTATCACTCTTTTTAACAGCTTTGACCAATACGGATCCTCCATATAGTAGTGATAAACGGACTGCCAAACTTCAGATAGTTCTCCAGTCTCCAGTGCTTTCCTCAATTGCATAACGACATAAGGCAATGTGGTTCGAGGATGACTAATCGCTGATAAATCAAACGTACCTTCTGTGAAATCACTTGGATCCATCATTGCTAGTTCAACTTGTATGTTCCCTACCATTTGCTGAAGCTTTTTTATATACATGGAAGGAAGCAATGCTTTCCCCTCACTATCTGCAATAGGGTACGACACAAATAAATAATCCGATGAAGCAGTAAATGCTTTATAGACCAAATAGTTTTCATCGAGTAATCGCATTTTAGATGTCGGAGCAAGCTCAAATCCAATTTGGGTGAACCATTCACGTTCTGTGTCCGACAATAATCCCTCATGATCCATTCTTTTTGGAAAAACACCATCATTTACACCTAAAACAAAAATAGCTTTTATATTCGTAATTCTTGCGATATCTACATTTGCTACAACTACTTGGTCGACTGTCGGTGGTATGCGAGAAAATTCTAGTTGGTCATATCCTTCATCTAAAATTTTCGAAGCTTCCTCCAATGTCATTTCTTTCTCTCCAAACATTAAAACGAATTGGTCTAAAACATTGATCCATTCATTCCATGCTTGTTCATGTTCGGTCGCAAGTAATAATTGTCCTTCTTCCTCTTCCGATTGCTTTAATAATTGTAGTTTATCGTAAACTTGTAAATTATCGATAAATGTAAATATTGCTGTCGCAATTTCTAGTCCCGTCTTACTCGCTTCTAGTTGTTCAGCCAATGTTTTTAAAGGATTTACAACTAAATCTCTAACTGCATGAATATCCGCTTGAATACTTAACTCCTCGTCTGTTTGAACTTTCGAATAAAATTCAAGGCCACGATACTTTTTATATATCCAACGTCTATCATCAAACCATCTATCTCCATAAATACCAAACGACAGTACGAAATTTTCTAATCGATCCGCACGTTCTCTCCAATCTCCCTTTGCAGCATTCACAGGGAAAAACAAATCCGTTTTAATGGCACGAAACACCGGCTCATATTTCCAATCCATCCGGATAATCTCCAAAACAGAACGACTTAACTCAATTAATGGATGATGAAGCATTGTTTTTTTCTGGCTAATAAACACAGGAATATCATATTGCGCAAAAATAGTTTCGATTAAACCTTCGTATGCTTCAGCTTCTCGATGTAAAATAGCCATTTCTTTAAATCGAACATCTTTTTGTTGCATTAACTCCCGAACATTCCTTGCTACTGAATGCACTTCCGCTCGTCTATTTGAAGCTTCTAATATATGAAGATTGCCTTCAGTTGGGATTTCTTGAGGAGGAAGCTGATCGAAGTTTGCTTCAATATGAGCTAATTCCTTAGACACATAACGCTTCTGCTTTGTTTGATGCACAGTCGATTCCACATCCACTTTTTCATTGCTTGCAATTTCTAGCAATCTATTACATGTGGACGCAGGTTGATAAAATAAAGACTGCTCATCAAATGCATTCTCAATGGATTCCATAGGTAGAGCAATCGTCAAACGTTTTACTTTCTTCATTAGCTCCTGGATTATTTCCAACTCTCTTGTCGTAAATGAAGTGAATCCATCTATATAAATCTCTGCTTTTGCAAGTAATGAAGAATCTTTAATTTTCTGTGCAAGTAATGTTAAATACCCTTCTCCGTCTATATAACTCGTCCCTAATTTTTGCTCCATCAAATCGAGCATCATAACTAAATCAGATGATTTATCAATTAATGTTTTCGGTGCCTGCACATGTTCTAAATCATTTAGCACATGTGACATAGCTTCATGATCCAAACAGTAGCGATTGAATTCCTTCAAAAGTACTTCGATTTGATCTGTAAATCCTCGCTTAGTTGCTGCTCGTTTAAATAATTTAAATTGATCTTTATTATCTTCAAGCAAACTTCGGATAAGCATTCGATAACCGAATCCACTAATTTCCTCTTTCGCTATGCCCCCTGTTTCTTGTAGTATCCTCCAAGCTAACCGTTTAAATGTCGTTACTTGTGCTCGTATTAAACCAGCAAGTCCAGAATCTGCCGCAAGGGTATACTCACTAGTGAACGACATTTGGTCGGGTACAATATAAAATATAGGATCTCCAATAGGAGTTTCCTGTAATGTATCGATTATTTCTTGTTGCATAAACTTTGTTTTACCTGAACCTGACCGCCCACTTACTATTCTTAATGACAATTTTGCACCTACTTCCTTGATTTTAGATGATAAGAAAAACCGGACAAAAAGACGCCCTGTCCTTTTAGATGGGTAACAGTAGAAAAACCGCCTGATTTCCGCTGCAAGCGGACGCTTTTCAGGGGGCAAGCATCAAGCCGATTCGGGCCAACACGACGTTGGTCACAAAGCCGTTGCCACACGATGTGGCGCTCTTAGCCTTTGAACAATTGAACGCTCCGCCCAGTGTCTTGATTTACTTGCTAATCCCCTAGGAGTCGCCGCCTTCCGCTTCAATCAACTCGTGTGTATAGGACGATTTCTAATTGCTTCGTAAGATAAACGTCATTTATATCCTATGAACATTAGTAAAGTATTCTAACCGATACACAAAATTTTATTTAATGAAATAGCATCTCTTACTTAGGTACTGCTTACTTAATTGATTGGAGTAAAAAGTGGCGACTCCAGCGGGATGAGTATGGACAGATGAAACATTACAACGAACGAGTAAGCGGCGCCCCCGCGGAACGCGTCCACCTGAAACGGAAATCCGCGGAATTATTTAATTCTTTCAAGCAATAGGAGCAAAAGTTTTGCCTGACGATATTCCATATAATTAGCTTATAAAAAAAACGAATAATTTCCTCTCTCTATTGTACAAAACATACAGTAGAGAGGGAAATTATTCGAAACATTATCAGTTACTCAAATTTTTTCACCTTTGTATTTCGTCGCTCATTTCGTATTAATTTATAGTCCGCTTCCAAGTTATTATTTATTCTTTTTTCCACACTTTTTCCAACAAACCATAACATAACAACAATTAGAACTACTATTATTGTTCTTACAGGCTGCGTTACAAGTGCTTTTATATCAGATCCAATGAAGCTTACTACTAATATCATGATCATTTTACCTAATGTGACCGTCCATAAGTACGTTTTCTTTTTTATGTTAGACAAACCCGCAACTATATTCACAAGTGCAGATGGAGTAAAAGGAAAACAAATGAGTAAAAATAATGGTCCAAAACCATTTCTCTCAACCCATAATATTAACTTTTGGATTTTTTCATGTCTGGTTATAAAGCCTAAAACTCTAGCACGTCCATACTTTCGGATGACTAAAAAAACTGTGTAAGCCCCTGCAGCAGAACCCACCCAAGATAATAAAAATCCGAATAACATTCCGTATGCATTGACATTCGCTACAATAAATACAACTAAAGGTAAAAATGGTAGAAAAGCTTCTAAGAAAGGCAGGAAAATTCCTATCAATGGTCCTAGTGCTCGGTAATCGTGTGTTAAATTAGTCAATGTTTCAAATGAAAACCAGCTAGGCATGATTACTCTCCTCTACGAAATAAATAAGTACCTCCACTAGGAGAAACAGAAATTGGGTTACTAACTATGTATATTTATAATATTCCCAATTTTCGTATGTATAAAACTTTTGATATATAGTATAATTTGTTCATTCTATTTTTAAAAGGGGGTTAAAGCTTATTATGAATAATAATTCATTTCTAAAAGGATTAAAAGCAGGAATTAGTATTGCAATTGGCTATTTCCCAGTAGCATTAACGTTTGGTTTATTGGCAAAAACTACTGGTCTCTCCATTATGGAAGCAACAGCAATGAGTATATTTGTTTTCGCTGGTGCGTCCCAATATATGTCATTAACGCTTTTTTCAAATGGAGTTGATCCTATTTTAATTGTATTAAATACGTTTGTCGTTAATATTCGTCACTTCTTAATGACGGCTGCGTTGAATGAAAAGATGCAAAGTGAAAAAAGATGGATTAAAGGAATATATGCTTTTGGTATAACTGATGAATCCTTTTCTGTGCTAGCTACTCAAAAAGAGGATAAAGTACGTACTTCTTTTGCATTTGGGGTAGCCCTGATTGGTTATAGTAGTTGGGTTTTATTCACAGCTATCGGACATGTCATAGGCGCAAATCTACCTACTTTTTTGCAAGCAGCTATGTCTATAGCCTTATATGCTATGTTTGTCGGGTTATTAGTACCATCTATGCGTGGGAATCGAAAAGTAGTAATGCTAGCTTTAATCGCTGCCATTATTAATGGATTCTTTTATTGGACAGAATTATTATCAACAGGTTGGGCTATTTTAGTAGCTACACTTGCATCTTCTATATTGGTTGAAATTATTTATGCAAGACGTATTATTAATTTGCCGGAAGGAGCTTAAACGAATGGGTACTTGGTATTGGTGGACACTACTTGGAATGGCTATTGTCACATATATTCCGAGGGTTTTTCCACTGACTTTTTTAGAAGGAAGAAAATTACCTCCTGTTATCTCGGGTGTATTAAGTAATATTCCATTTGCAGTGCTAGGAGCATTAATTTTTCCAGCAATTTTATATGTACAACAAGGGAATATAGTATTCGGAATTATTGGAGCAGTTGTCGCATTTACCCTTGCTATTATCTCTGCGAATGTCATGGTCGTAGTATTAGGAACTATCAGTGTTTTGGCAATATATAGTTTAGTATTTTAATAATTCGGAATTATTTTATTTTAAAAGTATGCTTGACGTTTTTGTTTTTATTGTTTAATGTTGGTATCAATTCTTACAACAATTACATAGCACATCACTTTCTTATCAAGAGAAACCGAGGGACAGGCCCTATGACGTTTCGGCAGCAGATTCACTTTTGAACACTGTGCCAATTCCTACGAGCAGTTAATGCTCGGAAGATGAGAACGAGATTGTTTTTCAATTTTTCGAAGAGCTTTCTTTTTCTTATCTGCTAACAGATAAGAGAAAGGAAGCTCTTTTTCGTTCCCCTGTCAGAAAGTTAGATAGCTGTAATTTATTGTTTGTAAAGAATCAACTAACTTTTCAGGAGGTTATTAAATGATTGAATTTAAAAATGTTTCCAAGACATTTCTTCTTGGCAAAAGGGAGGTGCATGCAGTAAGAAATGTTTCATTAACCGTGAACGAAGGTGAAATATTTGGCATTATCGGCTTTAGTGGTGCTGGCAAAAGCACTTTATTGAGACTTGTCAATATGCTAGAGCGTCCATCCACTGGAACCGTTATGATTCAGAATATTGATGTCAACGCACTATCTCCCAAAGAGCTACGAGAAAGACGTCGCAATATCGGAATGATTTTTCAAAACTTTAATTTATTTAACTCTCGCACGGTTGCAGGAAATATTGCATACCCACTTAAACTTGGAGGTTTATCAAAACAAGAAATTAATCAGCGAGTAGAAGAACTATTACAATTTGTCGGTTTATCCGATAAATCGAAGGATTATCCGGACCAATTATCTGGAGGACAAAAGCAACGGGTAGGAATTGCTCGGGCATTGGCCACCTCTCCAGATGTGCTCATATGTGATGAAGCTACTTCAGCATTAGATCCAGAAACAACAGCGGAAATATTACGTTTATTAAAAAAGGTAAATCAAGATCTTGGCATAACAGTTTTACTAATTACACATGAAATGCACGTCATTCAATCTATTTGCCATCGTGTAGCAGTAATGGAAAATGGCGAAGTAATAGAATCTGGAGATGTATTTGATGTATTCACCAATCCGCAACATTTAACGACGCAACGGTTTATCCAATCTGTTCAACAAGATTTACCTTCTGAAACCATTTTAAAAGAGTGGCGTTCTAGAGGCGGTAAGAAATTATATCGCGTTATTTTTAAAGGGGATATTACAAATGATGCAGTACTGTCGCAAGTAACTCAAAAGCATCAAGTTCACTTTAATATCGTCTATGGCTCCGTTCGAGAACTACAAGAAAAGCTTTTTGGGAATTTACTAATCTCTTTTGAAGGTAATTCCGAAGCGATTCAAAAAACACTACGTGACCTAGAAACAATCGTTGACATTGAGGAGGTTGCGCACCATGAAAGTTGATTGGACAACATTTTGGCCACGAATTTTAGAATCAACCGGGGAAACTATCGTCATGGTCATCACTACATTGATATTCGGCTCTATTCTTGGAATCGCCATTGGTTTATTACTTTTTGTTACACGAGAGAAAAATATTTTGGAAAATAAGGTCATATTTCAAGTGTTAAATATTCTAATTAATATTATTCGACCTATTCCATTTATTATTTTCTTAGTTGCCATTTCACAATTAACGAGATTAGTAATTGGTACAACAATCGGAACGGCAGCTGCCATCTTCCCAATGACAATCGTTGCTTGTTTTTCGATAGCCCGTGTCGTGGAAAATAATTTAGTCAGTATTGAACCAGGGGTAATTGAAGCTGCTCAAGCAATGGGTGCTAGCCCTATTCGAATCATATTTACCGTATTGATTCCCGAAGCGCTTGGACCACTGATTTTAGGACTTACATTTATTAGCGTTAGTTTAATCGATTTTTCTGCCGTAGCAGGTACAGTTGGTGGTGGCGGTTTAGGACATCTTGCCATGACTTACGGATACCAACGCTTTGATGGTAGTGTCATGCTCGTAACTGTCATTATTTTAATTGTTCTAGTGCAACTCGCACAATGGCTAGGAAATACTTTATCTAAAAAATTTATGAGACGATAGAAAGAGGAGTTTTGATATGAAAAAGTTTAGTTTATTTTTATTAGCAATTATTGCTGCAATTTTACTTGCGGCTTGTGGAAATGAAAAAAGCGGAGATTCAAATACAAAAGAAAAAGTAAAAGTGAAAATTGGTGTAAATGGTTCAGATGGCGTACAGTGGCCGATTCTGAAAGAAAAAGCAGCTAAAGAGGGCATTGAGATTGAGTTAGTTGAATTTGCCGATTACACTTTACCAAACAATGCGCTTGCCAATGGAGATATAGATTTAAACGCATTTCAACATATGGCTTTCTTAGCGCAGTATGTAAACGAAAGCGGTAATGATATCGTCCCAATTGGTTCTACTATGTTCGCACCACTTGGCGTTTATTCCGAAAAAATTAAAGATATCTCTGATATTAAAAAAGGTGATAAAATTGCAATTCCAGACGATCCATCTAACCAAGCACGTGCACTTCGTTTATTAGAAGCAGCTAAACTTATTACATTAACAGATGATTTTGGTCTATTCGGAGATCCTTCAAAAATTGCAGAAAATCCATTAAATCTAGATATTATTCCAATGGTTGCGCAGCAGACACCTCGAGTACTACCAGATGTAACTGCGGCAATTATTAATAACGGTGTTGCAGGTCAAGCTGGCTTTTCACCGGGGGAAGATCCAATCTTTAAAGAATCAGGAGATAACGAATCCACGTATCCATATGTAAACATAATCGCAGCACGAGCGAAAGATAAAGATAATAAAGCATTTAAACGCATTCTGGAATTATATCAAGAAGATGATATTAAAAATGCCGTTACAGAAGATACAAAAGGCGGTTCCTTACTAGTGGTTCTTTCGCAAGAAGAATTAAATAAAACATTTGAAAAACTATTAAAATAAAGGAGGAAAATAACATGAGTATCGCAATAGAAAAAAGAGATATAATCACTAATTCAATTGAGCAAAATCGGGAACTGTACATTCAAACCAGTCAAGAAATCCATGCAAATCCCGAAATTGGAAACAAAGAATTTTATGCAAGTGCAAAACATGTAGAGATACTTAAAAATGCAGGTTTTGAAGTAACTACCGCAGTTGCAGGACATGAAACATCTTTCTTTGCGGTAAAAGATAGTGACAAGGAAGGTCCTTCTATCGCTTATTTAGCCGAATACGATGCCCTTCCTGGTATTGGTCACGCTTGCGGTCATAATATTATTGGAACAACGAGCGTAGCTGCAGCGATTGCATTAGCAGAAACACTATCTGAAACTGGTGGACGTGTCATCGTTCTTGGTACCCCTGCAGAAGAAGGTGGACCTAATGGAAGTGCAAAAGGAAGCTTTGTGAAGCATGGTTATTTGAAAGATATCGATGTTGCTTTAATGATTCATCCTGCTGGAAAAACTTCTTTAACTAGTGAAACGCTTGCGGTAGATCCATTAGATTTTCATTTTTATGGAAAAGCTGCGCATGCATCCGGTTCACCTGAACAAGGCATAAACGCATTAGATGCGGTCATTCAGCTATTCAATGGAATAAATGCACTACGTCAACAATTACCATCGGACGTTCGTATTCACGGTATCATCACTCATGGTGGCGATGCCCCAAACATTATCCCTGACTATGCGTCTGCTCGCTTCTACATTCGTGCTGAAACTTGGAAAAAAACAGAGGAGGTCGCAGAAAAGGTTCGTGCGATCGCAAACGGAGCAGCCCTAGCAACGGGAGCTTCTGTAAAAATCGAACGTTTTCAAAATGAGGTACAAGACTTCGTATTAAATTCCGTATTAGATGAAGTAATTCATACTGAACTAGAGGCCATCGGAGAATTCGTTCATCTTGAAAAACGAAAAGGAAAAGGATCAACTGATGCTGGAAACATTAGTTACGCAGTACCTACCGCGCATCCACATATAAAAATTGGACCCGACGACTTGATTGCACACACGATTGAATTTAGAGAAGCAGCCAAATCAGAAACAGGAAACGAAGCGCTTATTAAAGGAGCAAAAGCACTCGCAACAACTGGCTATCGCCTTTTAACAGATGCAGAATTACTGCATAAAATCCGCAAAGAATTCGAAGCTTCCTTAGTCCGAAAAGAAGCGGAATAAGAAAAGGCGTGAAATAAGGCTTAAGTAAATAATTTTACGATTCGGAGGAAACGGCTTTATGCTTGCCCACTGAAAACGTTGCCTACAGGAACTTGTTCATCGCTCAAAATTTACAACTAAGAAAAACTGGGCAAGAGTGCCCAGTCCTTTTAAGAAGTGAAACTTAGAAATCGGTGATTTCCGCTATGGCGGACGCTTTTCGCGGGCATGGCTTCAGTCTCCTCGTCACTGCGTTCCTGCGGGGCCTTCCGCTCATGCTATTCCCGCAGAAGTCGCCGCCTCCGCTTCAATCAACTTGTCACTAATGGAGGTGGATAGATTGGTCAGAAGAGATAAAACAACTGTTAAAAAGGAAATAATTTCCGATGTTTGATCTCCGCTTCATTTTTCGTGGATGCTACTTCCACTTGCCCTATTGATAACAAAGGAAAGTACCAGTTCAATATTTCGACGAAGCATATTTTCTTTCTTATTTGCGGATTGATTGAAGCGGAAGGCGGCGACTCCTAGGGGATTAGCAAGCAAATCAAGACCCTGGACGAAGCGCAGCGAAGGAAGCGGCTTGATGCTTGCCCCCAGGAAAGCGTTCGCCTGCAGCGGAAATCAACCTTTAAAAAAACATCCTCCACTTTTTTTAAGTGGAGGATGTTTTATTTTTGTCTCGATTTTTCATATGTGTCGCATACCAAAATCCACTTGTTAAAGAGGCGGCATCTATAATATAAATCCACCATCTATGCGTGTAGCCAGCATACACCGAGGCGGCAAATAGGGCAACCGTTAATACTAAAGATACATAATGATTAAATGTTATACGAGTAAATAATATAACTAGCAGTGCCGGAACAAAAATGGCTAATATTATTTGTGTTGATAAAGATAGTGTTTCCATAATTCCTCCTACCTAACTAATATTAAGCCTAAACGATAATGATCGTGTTTGAACAATATATGCTGCCGTAGACGGAGCTCTCCCCCCGCATCTAATACTTCCAAACGGCAGTGAGCGGCATTAATTTGAACGGCTTCATATAGTTCGCTCTCATTTGTCACTTTTCGACCATTTACTTTCACAATAGATTCACCGATGAGAAGTCCCATTTTCTCTGCTGGTGAATCTTCTAATACCGCGGCTATCATAACACCATTCGACTGAGGAGATACTGCGAATGTTCCAGCCATTTCTTTTTTATAAGCAATATATGAAATAGCTAATCTAGCAATTATTCCAATAATCAATGCAATTACACTTATAATTGGCATTACAAAACCTATTGAGGCAATGATCACAATTACAATTCCTAATTGCCAAACTTGTTTCCCTAAGTTAGGGAAAAACTCCAATGCAAGTTGCTTTCTACTTTTTTGTTGGAATCCAATGACAAATGGAAATAATATTAGAGAAAATGTTGAGTCTCCAAGTGTAAATTGCGGCCAATAAGGTAGATAGGTAGAAATCACATCTCCGGGTATAACCATTAAAACGGGTAATAACCACAAGCGTTTCGTTACATATTCAATTGCTTCACTACCTCTAGCTGTTTTTACTAGTCTTGGAGAAGCATTTGCTGCCCCGTGTTTTTGAATAAGAATTCCTTCAACAAATAATAACAAACCAGCTAAAATAACTATTGGAACAATTGCTTCCTGCATTATATTAAAGCCAGCAATATTCCGAGAAAAAATATGAAAAGACCAATCATACATATTCATAAAATACAGCGTAAGTGCGCCTAATGCCATTGCATAAATAGCAGAACCAAGTTGGTAAACAAAAAACAATATAAATACAATCATCCATGCACTATAGATAAATAACCAGGAAGATGGAACGACCAGTCCTACTAAGACACTGATGACCGAAAGAACAATTGCCCAAACATACCCATCCAATAAATGCTTTATCTCTGTCCAACCCCATAAAATTCTAGTGCGGAAATGCTTTCTTTCTCTCTTCACACGAAAATAACCAATTAATATGGAGAAAAGAAGCGTAATATACACTACAGGATTTAGGAAAAAAAGTCCAATTCCTTTAGCCAATTCGATAAAAATATCTTCCATTATACGCAAACCCCTCTCTTACAACTATCCGTCCTATTATTGTAACAAACGAGGAGGGCTTTGCGTATAGATTTTTAGGATAATCTTATTTTTTCAAATTGTGAATTAAATAACTTATCCCCATTTGTAATTGCTTATCGTTCTCTTTTCTAGCTTTATAGTCCGTAAGTGTCTTAGAAAGTGATTGGAAAAGGAGATCATCTATTTCATTATTAGCCTCAAGTTTACTATCTTGACGGTATTTTTCTACTGCTTTCATTGTATCTTCATCAAAATAACCATCTTTTCGCACAATATTGTAATCTAATGCTGCTAATATATTTTGAGCGTATTTTATTTCTTCTCCATAATCCCCTACTCTAAATTCACCGTGAGGATATTTAACATCCATTGTGAACAATTCCTCTGGCTCAACTTTTAGATCTGCTTCAATGCCTTTATGGTGAATCCATTCTTGTTTTGGTGTTAGCCATTTATGAGTAGAGATTTTCAGCTTGCCCCCATTAGAAAGTGGATGCGTTTCTTGAACAGTTCCTTTTCCAAAACTTGTTTCACCAACTATCATCGCACGGTTGTTATCTTTTAATGCACCGGCTAATACTTCACTCGCAGAAGCACTGCCACCATTTTGTAATAACACTGTAGGAATTTTATTTAAATAAGGTTTTTCCTTACTTTCAGTGTTTAACATCTCAAGAACCCCATCTGGATCTTGCATGTAAGCGAAAGTTTTTCCATTTTCAAGTAAAGTACTAACAATGGAGGCGACACTAAATAAGTAGCCACCAGGATTACCTCTCACATCAATAAGTAGGCCATCAATTCCTCTGTCCACTAATGATTTTGTTTGTTTTTTCCATTCCTCACCTGTATTTTCTCCAAATATAGAAATGGTAACAAGTCCAATCGAATATCCATTTACTTCATATACTTCACTTGAAACTGAATGCAGAGCAATCGTTTCCCGTTTCATATGTAACTCAATATGGCGTCCCTCGCTTGAACGATAAACTGTCATTTTAAGACTCGTTCCTTTTTCACCACTGAGCATTTTGACAAGCTCGGACAATGATTTTCCATCGAGTCTTTCTCCATTTACTCTCACAATTTCATCTTGAGGTTTTAATCCTGCTTTAAAAGCGGGAGAGTCTTTAAGAGGTGCTACTACAATAAATTTCCCACCTGAAATCATAATTTCTGCACCGATTCCTACTCGTTCTTCTGCAAGAGATGCATCATGTGCAGTCGCTTCCTCTTTTGTTAAATACGTGCTATGCGGATCTTCTAATGCCTGTGCCATTCCCCGTATTGCACCTTCCACGATTTGTTTATCATTTTTTGAAAATACCGCTTCCTTTTTAATTAATTGAAATGCCTCATCAATTACTTGATTATTACTTATAGCCGTTGTTTGTTGTTTAGGTGATGATTTTCCGAACCATAAGTACATCACACCGAGCAAAATAATAAACAAAGATACATATAAAAAAATCCGACTTTTGCGCAAGCTATACCTCCTATTTTTCCACTAATATATGTGAAAGAAGGAGAGTTTAATACTCGCACAAAAATCGGAAATTAATTAAGACTCTTAACTAAATCGCTAAGCATTTGTTCATCCATTGGACCAACTATCTTATTTTGAATCGTTCCATCTGTGTTAATCATATATGTAGTCGGAATAGTAATCGCTTGATATGTTTTTCCTACTGTTCCTTCTTCATCTAATAGAATTGGAAAACTTAATGCATAATCTTCTTGAAAACCTTTCACTTTATCAATTCCCGAATCCAAATTAACCGCTAAAATTTCTACATTTTCTTTCTCTGCCACGTCTTCGTAATAGTTCTGCATATCCGGCATTTCCGCTTTACAAGGAGGACACCATGTTGCCCAAAAGTTTAAGACTACTTTTTTTCCTTTATAATCTGCTAATGATACTTCTTTTCCATCCAGTGTTGTGAGTGTAAAGTTTGGAGCATTATCACCTTTTGTAATACCTTCACTAGCTGGATTTGTAGCTAAATCTGTTCCCAATTCAATATTGGACATTGCATCTGTTTTATCAACATTATTTTTTACAAACGAAATGGTCGCAATTGCAACTAAACAAGCAATAATTCCTAAACCAATTATTTTTTTCTTCACACATTTTCCCCCTAAAATTATGTACTTTATATTTCAAGAGTCATTAATAATAATAATCTACCGCTCCTATTATATGCATAAACGGTAGGAGAATACTAACTTGTTGCCTTAATAAGAAAAAACGGACAAAAAGACGCCTAAACTAATTCTATCCTCTTAGCGATAGCTAGGCTAAATCTGTTAGCTACTACATACTTAATGGATTGTAAAAAGGAGGCGACTCCAGTCGGAGGCCAACAGGATGTTGGTCACGAAGGCGTTGCCACACGATGTGGCGCTCTTAGCCTTTGTTCCTCTGTGAGACAGATGAGCCATCACAACGAACGCGTCTACCTAAAACGGAAAACCGCGGTATTAAATATTTCCCTGTAAAAATAACGGTAGGCAAACTCATTTTTATTGAGTTTGCCTACCGAATGAAAGGCGGAATTTGCCGCGTTTATTTTATAAAGATATATATCTCAGTGGATTAACAGAGTTTTTCGCCATACCTTCCCATGTGCCGATATGAATTTCAAAATGTAAGTGAGGACCGGTTGAGTTACCAGTTGTTCCGATTGCTCCAATAATTTGTCCTTTCGAAACAACTTGTCCAACACTAACTTTGATACTACTTAAATGTGCATATAAAGAAGTGAAAATCTGACCATCGATTGAATGAGTCACCATAATAACATTTCCGTAAGTACTTAAAGGCGACGCATATGAAACTACTCCATCGGCAGCTGAGATAACTGGTGTACCGATACTATTCGCAAAATCAACACCATAATGGAATTTTTCTGATCCATAAATCGGATGCACTCTTCCACCATATCCAGAAGTCAAACGACCATTTGCAGGTTTCGTCCATGCACCTGGAGATACATCTGGAACAGCTACGGAAGAGCCACTAGCAGCTTGCTGGCGTTTTCTCTCTTCTTCTGCTTTACGCTTTTTCTCTTCGGCTGCTTTTCTAGCAATTTCCGCAATACGTTTTTGTTCCGCAATAATTTTATTTTGAACATCTTCACTTAATTCTAAAATATCGTCATATTCTGTTTCCAACTCTTGCTTCTGAGTATGTAACTTGGCTTGCTCAGCCTCTAATTGATCGATAAGGGTTCCTTTTGATTTTTTTTGTTTATCTAAAGATGCCTTCAAGTTCCCCAACTTACTTTTTCTTTCTTCTTGATCATTTAGCTTTTTCTCTAAACTCAATTTTTGTTCTTCTAACTGTTTTTTATCATCAGCTTGTTCTTTTAAAATAGTTCTATCAGCTTCCATTAAAGTACTAACTGCTGAAAAACGGTCTATAAAATCGATAAAACTATTTGCTCCAAGCAAAACATCTAAGTAACTAACAGAACCTCCGCTTACTTGGACGGCACGAATACGTTCTTTTAAAAGTTCATCGCGCTCTTCAATTTTACGTTCTAATTCGGCAATGGAAACATGTAATTTTTCAATTTGGTCCGTTGTTAATTTTATTTCATTCAAAACTTTAGAAATATTGTCTTCCGTTTTTAATATCTCTGTATCTAACGCTTGAATTTGTGCATTGATTTGGTCAATTTTCGACCCATTTTGATCTATTTTACTTTCTGTTTCTTTAATATTCGAGTGAATCGAATCTTTCTTTTGTTCCAATTGTTTCTTTTCATTTTTTAAATCACTTAAAGAATTCGCTAGCGCACTCGGTCCTGTGAATAAAAGTGCTGTTGAAGTTGCTACGACTAAAAAGCGCAGCTTCCATTTAGACTGTTTTCTCAAAACGTATTGCTCCCCTCATCTTTTTAAACACGCAAAAATTTGCGTACCGACATAAAACTTCCCCATACTCCAATTAGTACACCCATTAGTAATATCAAAGCATCAACTTGATAAATAAAAGGAGAAAAGTCGAGGAGTTCAAATAATTTTCCTTGTGCTAGTTTCGGCTCTAGCATTTTATAAATATTGTAGTAGAGTACGGAAACTAATGTGATTGGAAGAATAGAACCTAAAATCCCAAGCCACATTCCTTCTAAAATAAATGGAATTCTTATAAACCAATTAGTTGCACCAACGAGCTTCATAATTTCAATATCTCTTCTTCTCGCAACGATAGTAATACGAATAGTATTTGAAATTAAAAACATAGCAGTGAACAATAGAGCTAGTATTAGTACTAAACCTACATTTCTACTTGTATTTAAGAACGAGAATAATCTCTCAATTTTTCCTTCTCCGTATTTAACTTCGAAGGTATTATCTAAGCGATCAATTTTTTTCGCAACTACTTCTGTATCTTGTGGATTTTTAGCTTTTACAACAAACACATTATGTAATGGGTTTTGTTGTTCAAATAAACGTAAGTCTTCACCGAAATCTAATACTAATTTATTTAATTCATCTTCTTTTGTCGAATATTGAACTTCAGCAACTCCTGGTGTCTTCTTAATTTCATCTGCTAATTTTGTAATAGAATCCTCATCTGCTGTTAATTCTACAATAACTTTTATTTCTACATCTTTTTCAAGATTATCTGCTACTTTATTTAAGTTCATCATAATCATGACGAATACACCTACAAGTAATAATGTAACCGTCACTGCACTTACCGAAGCAAAAGTCATCCAACCATTGCGACTAATGCTCTTAAGACTATCTCTAAAATGTCTTCCTGCTGTTCTAGTTTTCATAACCGTATTCCCCTCCGTATTCATCCCGAGTGATTAATCCACCCTCTACTGCGATAACACGGTGTCTTATTGTATTGACAATTTCTTTATTATGAGTTGCCATTATAATAGTAGTTCCACGTGAATTAATTTCTTCGAAAATATTCATAATTTCCCATGACGTATCTGGATCTAAATTCCCTGTTGGCTCATCTGCAATAACTAATTTCGGAGTGTTCACAATAGAACGAGCAATTGATACACGCTGCTGTTCCCCACCAGAAAGTTCTGTTGGAAACATTCTAGCTTTATGTTTGAGACCTACAAGCTCTAAAACATCCATTACGCGTTTGCGAATGACTTTTGGAGTTTCTTCTATTACTTCTAATGCAAAGGCAATGTTTTCGTACACATTCAAACGAGGAAGCAATTTGAAGTCTTGAAAAACTACTCCGATTTGTCTTCTTAAATACGGAACCTTTGAGGGTTTCAAAGTTGCCAAATTGACACCATTAATAAAAATATCACCTGAAGTAGGTTTCTCTTCTCTATACATCATTTTAATGAATGTCGATTTTCCTGCACCACTTGGTCCAACTACATATACGAATTCACCTTGTTTAATTTCTACGTCAATTCCATTGGCAGCAACAATTCCATTCGGATACTTTTTGTAAACATTTACCATCTCTATCATTTTTAAACCACCTATTTATCTCGCGTAATAAATTTCGACATGCCTATTATAACATTAGAACTCTCTTCTATTATTACAATTACATTTCAATTTGTAGGTAATATTAGGTGACTCACCCAAGATACTTTGAATAATTAGGAGTATTTTATTACATACAAACTACCTAATTGCTCTTATATTCTACATAAATCCTCTATATTCCTTCTTTAGTAACAAAAAAAACAGTTGCTTGGATTAAGCAACTGTTTTTGTTTAATAAACATAAAATTAATTAAATCGTTTAAACTAAAAAATACCTTTGCCATTTTTGTCGAATGCACTCCGTCTGCACTACAAGTGGTTTGAATGAAAATGTGTGCTATTTGTTTTCAACGGTCTAAAAAGGTTATTTTTTCTCTGATAACCACTGAGCTACAGCATCTGCATCTGCTCCTGTAACTAGTCCAGCTGGCATACCGCCTCTACCATTTTCAAGTACTTTTAAGATTTCATCTTTAGATAGTCGAGAACCTACATTCATAAGATTTGGGAAGTTTCCTTGACCTTGTAAGTTTCCTCCGTGACAAGTAGTACATTTTGCTTTTACAATTTTTTCGGGATCTACCGCGGCAGTTTCAGTTGTTGTAGTACCTGTTGTCGTAGTGTTTGTTGTTGTTTTTTCTGTTTTTGCTCCACCGCATGCAGCTAACATTAATACTGTTCCAAAAATTACTGCTAATAGTTTCTTGTTCATGTTAATCCTCCCTTAACAATAATTGCTTTGCATTCTTATTATACCAATATTAGTACTTTTTAAAACCTTCCCCAAGAACTTCATATGCATCTGAAACTATTACAAATGCAGAGGGATCAAGCGTTTTGACTAATTGTTTCAACTTTGTGAATTCGGTTTGATATGCTACAACCATTAATATTGGTCGTTCTTGATCCGTATATCCACCTATTGCTGGTAATTTCGTCACCCCTCTATCTATTTCTTTATATATAGCATTCCTTATTTCTTCTTGTTTATTCGTAATAATATAGATCATCTTTGATTGACTAAATCCAAGTTGGATGATGTCAATTGTTTTTGTCGTTACAAATAAAGCAATCAAAGCATAAAGTGCTTTTTCAATATCAAAAACGATAGCTGCACTGAGTACAATTAATCCATCAATTAGTAAAACGCTCTTACCTAGAGAAAAACCTGTATATTTCGCTATAATTTGTGCTGCTAAATCCGTTCCCCCAGTTGAGGCTCCACCGCGGAAAACGATACCTAAACCAAGTCCTATCGTAATACCACCAAACAAAGCACCAAGTAGTGGATTTGTTGTCCAAGGCTCCCAACTTGAAGTAAACAAAACAACAGCTGGTAATGTAAGGGTACCTACAAATGATTTTATACCAAACTTCGCACCTAAAAAAAATAAACCCGCTATAAATAAAGGGATATTAAAGGCATATTGAACAATCCCTGGTTTCCATCCAAGAACACCATTTAATATTGTACTAATTCCACTTACCCCACCTGAAGCAACTTGATTTGGTAATAAAAATACATTAAAACCAATTGCAATAATTGCAGCTCCCAAAATGATATATATATAGTCTCTTCCTTGCTCCAACAATGGGGGAAGTTCTTTGTGTACTCTTTGATTGGTAGTCATATTTTTTCCTCTTTCTTTTATTAATTCTATTTGATACCCGAACTAGTATAACAACAGAATGGGAGTTTGTGAACTTCAGTAAAGCGGAGTATTGAAGGAATAAAGAACCGTAGATTCAAATTTTTTCGACCGATTGTTGTATATATTCGATCGATTATAATAAGTATTCGACCGATTCTTTCTTTTATAATAAAAACCGGGCAAAAAGACGACCGGCCTTTTAGACACTACTTACTTAATGGATTGTAGTGAAAGGTGGCGACTCCAGCCGGAGGCCAACAGGATGTTGGTCACGAAGGCTTTGCCACACGATGTGACGCTCTTAGCCTTTGTTCCTCTGTGAGTCAGATTAGCCATCACAACGAACGCGTAGCGGCGGTGAGGGCTCATCGCTCACCCCGCGGAACGCGTCCACCTGAAACGGAAATCCGCAGTATTATTTAATTCTTTAAAGTACAGGAACACTGGTTTCGCAGGACGATAATCCATATTCTTTCATATCTTTTAGAAAAACCGGGCAAAAAGACGACCGGCCTTTTTAGACAATACTTACTTAATGGATTGTAGTGAAAGGTGACGACTCCAGCTAGATGAGTGAGACAGATGAGCCATCACAACGAACGCGTAGCGGCGGCGATAGCTCATTACTCACCCCGTAGAATACGTCCACCTGAAACGGAAATCCCACTAGCTTTGCGCAGGAGCGAAGGAAGCGGCTTGATGCTTGCCAGACTTGCAAGCGTCCGTCTGCAGCGGAAATCAATCTGTTCCTGGCATCAATTGATATATATTCCTATCTTTTAAATAAAACGAGATGCCTCGTCTTTCTTGGCATCTCGTTTGTTAACTTTTAAAAAAAAATACCCTAATGTTATTTACTATTAACATTAGGGTACCATTCTTCTATTAATTTATTCTTGAACGTAAATATGCGTGTATAAATTGGTCTAACTCACCGTCGACAACTGCATGAACATTTCCGCTTTCTTCACTTGTACGATGATCTTTTACCATAGAATATGGGTGGAAAACGTAAGAACGAATTTGACTTCCCCATCCAATTTCTTTCTGTTCTCCACGGATTTCTGCAAGTTGCGCTTCTTGTTCTTCTATTTTCAATTGATACAATTTAGATTTTAATAGTTTCATAGCTTGCTCACGGTTTTTAATCTGTGAACGTTCGGTTTGACAAGTAACAACTGAATTGGTTGGTAAATGCGTAATACGAACTGCTGAATCGGTTGTATTAATATGCTGACCACCTGCTCCAGTTGCTCGGTATGTGTCTATTTTTAAATCTTCTGTTCGGATTTCGATTTCAATTTCGTCTGTGAATTCTGGCATAACTTCACAAGAAACGAACGAAGTATGTCGACGTCCAGAAGAGTCAAATGGCGAAATACGTACAAGGCGATGTACACCTTTCTCCGCTTTTAAGTAACCATAAGCATTATGCCCTTTTATCAACAGTGTCACCGATTTGATACCTGCTTCATCACCAGGTAGATAGTCGATTGTCTCCACCTTAAAGCCATGTTTATCTGCCCAACGTTGATACATACGAAGTAATATAGAACCCCAATCCTGTGATTCTGTACCACCTGCACCCGGATGCAATTCTAAGATAGCATTATGCTTATCATATTCTTCACTTAAAAGTAATTGCAATTCAAAGTCGGATAGTTTGCTACTGAATTCTTTTAATTCGTTCCCAAGCTCTTCTTGTAATTCCTCGTCTGGCTCTTCTTTAATGAGTTCAAGAGTCATTTCTAAATTTTCTTGTGTGGAAACAAGATCATTGTATTGTTCTACTATTCCCTTTAACCCATTTAACTCATTAATTACTTTTTGAGCGCCTTGTGAATCATCCCAAAAGTCTGGGAAAGTCATCAGTTCTTCTAGCTCTTGTATACGGACTTCTTTGTTTTCTAAGTCAAAGAGACCCCCTGAAGTCTTTTAATTTTCCTGCTGTTCGATCCAATTCATTTCGTACTACTGCTATTTCAACCATATTATTTGTTCCTCCGACTTTCTCGTTTATTGCACTACACCGTGACAGTTTTTATATTTTTTTCCACTTCCGCAAGGACATAAGTCATTTCTTCCTATTGGGGCGTCATTTCGCACCGGTTTTTTCTTTACAGCTTCTCCATCTTCTTTTGGATTTACTGCTTGGCCTTTTGCGACTTCTTCACGTTCTAGGTTGTTACGAATTTCCGCTTTCATTGCATATTTTGCTACATCCTCTTGAATGGATTCTACCATTGCTTCAAACATTGCAAAACCTTCACTTTGATACTCACGAAGCGGATCATTTTGTCCATATGCACGTAAATGAATCCCTTGGCGAAGCTGATCCATCGCATCGATATGATCAATCCACTTAGAATCAATAGAGCGAAGTAATACTACTTTTTCGAATTCACGCATACGTTCAGATGTTAAATCTTCTTCTTTAGCGTCATAAAAACGAATTACTTCTTCTTTAATTTTTGCTTCGATTTCTTCAGAAGATAAGTCTTCTAAAATTTCTTGCGTAATAATTCCTTCAGGCAATAAATTTGCATGAATATTATCTTCGATACCTTTTAAACCCCACTCTGCTTTATTGTCAGAGCTTGTATGGGATGCTACTAAACGTTCGATTGCACCGAAAATCATTGATTCCACTAGGGCACGCATATTTTCGGTTTCTAACACTTCGTTTCGTTCTTTGTAAATAATTTCACGTTGTTGACGTAACACATCATCATACTGTAGCAAACGTTTACGAGAGTCAAAGTTATTTCCTTCAACTCGTTTTTGTGCTGATTCGACTGCACGGGAAACCATTTTCGATTGAATTGGTTGGGAATCATCCATGCCAAGTTTCGTCATCATATTTCGCATATTATCAGAACCAAAACGACGCATTAATTCATCTTCCATAGAAAGATAAAACTGCGTGATACCAGGATCGCCTTGACGACCAGAGCGTCCACGTAATTGATTATCGATACGTCTAGACTCATGACGTTCTGTACCAATTACAGCAAGTCCGCCAACTTCAATTACCCCGTCACCAAGCTTAATATCCGTACCACGTCCAGCCATATTAGTCGCAAT
Source organism: Psychrobacillus sp. NPDC058041 (assembly GCF_042885655.1). Classification (NCBI taxonomy): domain Bacteria; kingdom Bacillati; phylum Bacillota; class Bacilli; order Caryophanales; family Bacillaceae; genus Psychrobacillus; species Psychrobacillus sp. NPDC058041. Next base: position 93,298 of record NZ_JBHVRO010000001.1, on the reverse strand, counting down.
AGTAACAGATCCCATATGACCAGCTGTAGCAATAATTTCTGCCTCATGTTCATGATTTTTCGCGTTTAATACATTATGCTTAATACCATGTTTGGTTAACAAATTAGAAATAATTTCAGAAGTTTCAATAGCAACCGTTCCAATCAAAACAGGCTGACCATTTTTATGTCTTTCAGCAATATCCGCAGCAACCGCTTCAAACTTTCCATTCATCGAAGCATAAATTAAATCTGCACGGTCATCCCTTGTAATAGGACGATTAGTTGGAATCGCAATAACGTTCATGTTATAAATATTACGGAATTCCTCTTCTTCTGTTTTCGCAGTACCTGTCATACCTGATAACTTATCATACATGCGGAAAAAGTTTTGGAATGTAATTGTAGCCATCGTCATCGATTCATTTTGAATTTCTAACGCTTCTTTTGCCTCGATAGCTTGATGTAGACCATCGCTATAACGTCGGCCTTTCATCAAACGTCCAGTGAACGAGTCAACGATTACAACTTCTCCATCTTGAACAACATAATCCACATCTAAATGCATAGACACATGCGCTTTTAAGGATTGATTGACTGCATGATTCAGACGAACATGTGTTAAATCAAATAGGTTTTCAATTCCAAAGGCTTTTTCTACTTTTTCAACTCCAGTATCGGTTAACGTAACTCCTTTTGTTGATTCTTCATACGTATAATCATCATCTTTTGATAATGTGCGAACAAATGCATTCGCTTGTTTATAAAGAAGTGCCGCTTTATTCGCTTGCCCTGAAATAATTAATGGAGTTCTTGCTTCATCGATTAAAATGGAGTCAACTTCATCAATAACAGCATAGTGAAGAGGACGTTGTACTTTATCTTCCTTGTACAACACCATATTATCTCGAAGATAATCAAAACCTAATTCGTTATTCGTAGAATACGTAATATCTGCAGCATAAGCTTCACGTTTTTCTTCTTTAGATAAGGAATTCAAGTTTAAGCCAACTGTCATCCCTAAAAATTCATATAGTTGTCCCATTTCAGTTGCATCACGGCTTGATAAATATTCATTTACTGTTACAACGTGTGAACCTAGACCAGGAATTGCATTTAAATACACGGACATAGTAGAGGTAAGAGTTTTACCTTCCCCTGTTTTCATTTCCGCAATATTTCCTTCATGTAGTGCTACAGAACCCATCACTTGGACGTGGAAAGGGTACATACCTAACACTCGCTTTGCACCTTCACGAACAACTGCAAATGCTTCCGGCAATAATTGATCTAATGTCTCTCCATTTGCGTATCGGGTACGAAACTCATCTGTTTTGGCACGTAATTCTTCATCTGTTTTGGAATTCATTTCACTCGCAAATGAATCCACTTTATCAGCAACTTTTTCTAATCGCTTTAAGTCACGTTTATTTAAATCGAATACTTTATTTAATACACCAAGCATCTATTTTCACTTCCCATTTAGTCTTACTCTCCATTTTAACATTGGATACCAAGCCGTGCAAACAACATGTCAGTTTACTAGCATGTTGTTTGTAAAGAGTTTGTAACAAAATAAAATAAATATTTAACCGATATTAAATTTTTGCACCATTCTAAGAAAAACTGGCAAAGTAGATTTCCTCTATGGCGGACGCTTTTCGCACATGGCTTCTGTTCATGGTCTAAAACTTTATATACTTTCTTGACTTTTTAATAATAAAAAACTCTCCTCTTGCATGGAGGAGAGTGGGACTTTTAGATATAGCTTGACGGAGAACTATTGTCTACAGTCAAATTAATTTGTTTCGATTAAACCGTATTTCCCATCTTTTCGTTTGTATACAATGTGAGTGCCGTTTGAATCTGCATCTGTAAAGATATAGAAGTTATGGCCTAACATATTCATTTGTAGTACTGCTTCTTCTTGATCCATTGGTTTTAAGTCAAATTGTTTTGTTCGAACAATATTATATTCATCTTCATCTGATTGAACTACCGGCGCATCAGGAGCCTCAATTGTAGCAAAGTAAGCACTAACACCTTCACGCTCACGGAACTTACGATTTACTTTTGTTTTATACTTACGTATTTGACGTTCTAACTTATCAACGATTAAGTCAACGGCTGCATACATATCGGCATTTCGTTCTTCTGCACGTAAAGTTAAATTTTTCATAGGAATTGTAACTTCTACTTTTGTCTGTTTGTCATTATACACTTTTAGATTTACATTGGCTGTAGCTTGGATTTCTTCGTTGAAATAACGGGCAACTTTTTCTATCTTCCCCTCAACGTGATCTCGAATTGCAGGAGTCACCTCAATATTTTCTCCACGAATGTTAAAGTTTAACATGAAAACTCCTCCTTTAATATAACTCTAATAGTATATTTCTACATCCTCTTTAAAATATCCTTCTTTCTTAAAAGAATATTTTTATTTTTTGTCGAACTTTGTAGTATAAATCACTTCTTCCTTTCGATTTCTTTTTTGCGTCTATTTTTAAGTTCACTGATAATTAAGCTTTCCCCTTTTTCATCATCCATAAACCTTACACCATACTCATAACCTGAAATTTTACGATGTGACCATACAAATTCACCGATTAATGAAATAAGTGTTTCATCTAATTTAAATTGCAATTCCACATGATTCAATTTCTCAATTGAAATAAATAGCTCTGAATACATTTTCATTCCATGTGGACTTATGTCGATTATTGTACACTTACCCTTTTTTGAGATTTCTACTGGAGAGGATTCGCTTGCATCTTTTATTAGTCGAAAAGTTGCTTCACACGGGTCATCGAATGTATATCTAAAGTATTCGTTTCGCTTATAGAGCATTTCTATCCATCCTTTCAGAACGAACAAATTTACAGTCTGACTTTCCTCCATTATGACGAAGGGTAACAAAACTTTCAATATCTTTGTACGATTCAAATGACTCAAAAAATAAAAAGCTCTATCGCTAATTATACGATAGAGCAGTTATCTATATGATTTATTTAATCGAAGCTACAGAGACATCTGCTACTCTTTTAGCTCCAACATAGTGTTTAGCCCAATAATATGGATCACTTAATTTATCAATTTTAACTCCTTGGGAAGAAGAAGAATGAATAAACTTTCCATCTCCTATGTATATACCTACATGAGATATTCCACTACCAGTAGTATTAAAGAAAACTAAATCTCCAGTTGATAAGTTATCTCTTTCTACTTTAGTACCTGTACCGTGCATGCCTGCTGAAGTTCTTGGAAGATCAATACCTACATCATCAAACACGTAGTTCACAAACCCAGAACAATCAAAACCAGCTTTCGTTGTTCCACCACTACGATATTTGGTACCTATTAAATTTTTAGCTGTAGCTACTAAATCATTCGAATTTACTAAAGTGGAAGCTTCAGTATTTTCTCCGAAAGGAGCTGTGACTAAAATAATAGTAAATAATAATATAGTTATGATTTTTCGTGACGTAAGTCTTAGGCTCATGGTTTTCCTCCGAAGGACTAAAGTTTTCTGAAATATTAACTAAAATCATCTTACCACGGAATATTCCATTTTAATTTTACAGTTGTGTAACAATTGTGTTACAAAATTCATTAACTATTTCATAGATAATATGTTCCAAAAGAGTATAAACCCTTATGTAATCTAAGTTTAACAAAAAAATAAGCCCCAAAAAGTCAAACAAATGACTTCCGGGGCTTTTGTCACATTTTAAATCGTGATGTGGATGCTTCTAAAATATCCGCTTGCTCGCTTACTCCGTTTATAAGATATGAAAGAGATTCAATCGTTTGAACGTTCGATAACAGTAACTGCACGGTTTCTTCCATTTGAACGGTATTTACTTCTATAGATTCTGTTAAGGCAAATATAAGCTTTTCAGAGGTATTCTTTTCTTGTTCAATTGTAATAATTGAATTAGTAATATGATCATTTTGATTTTTAGAATCATGAATAAAACTTATAATATCATCCATTTTTTCATGTAATAATTGAAAAGTTGTTGCGCTTTTTTTCGACGTAGATAACCCTTCTGCAAACACTTTTTCCATTACATTTCCTTGTAATGTAATAGAATTAGAAACTCCATAAATCGTTTCTGCAGTAGTAGATACTTCATCTGCAAGCTTTTTCACTTCTTCTGCAACGACTGCAAACCCTTTTCCATGAATACCTGAACGTGCTGCTTCGATGCCAGCATTTAAAGCAAGTAAATTGGTTTGTTTAGATATAGCTTGGACTATTGCTGTCATTCGAGCAATTTCTTCTGTTCTTTCTTGTAATAATTGACGTTCCTTATCCGCCTCTTTAAATAATGTGCGCAGTCTCTTCGTTTCGCTAGCAGCTGTCTTCATTGCAACCGCACTTTCATCAGCGATTTGTACAGCAATTGTAGCCTGATTATTTAATCGCACTGCTTTCTCTGTAACTTCTTGAAAAGTACGAGAAAATTCTTCTAAAAATGCTCTGATTCCAATCGATGATTCTTTCTGCTCAAGCATATTATGACTGATTTCGTTTATCGCAACTTGAACTACATCCGAACTTTCAACTGTTTCTTTCGAATGACCTTTTAATGTGCTGCTATCCTTACTCAATTTTTCAGCGGTTTGTTTAATTGTATAAACCATTGTAGTTAAGTTTTCTTGCATTTCATTCATCGCACTAGTAACTTCACCAATTTCGTCTTTTGTCCAAATATGAAGTGGTTCGATCAGTAAATTACCTGTTGCAATTTCCTTCGCGGAAGATGCCACTTCTCTTAGCTGATTTTTTATTTGTCTATTCGTTAAGAACAATAAGGCTAGTGATATTAGGCCAGCAAAGATGAAGGATGTAATGACTACTAAGATTGTATCTTGCTGACTTTTATTCATTTTTTGTATGATTAATTCTCGATTGTTCGATTCTTCTTGTCTTGTTTTATCGAGTATTTGTGTAAGTTGAATTTGCTTTTTATTAATTGCTTGTAATTGTCTTCGCTTTGCTACGTTTTCCTTCTTTTCTACAGATTCTTTTAAATTTTTTTCAAATGTCACATACATGCCATTTAACGATTGTGTGAAGGCATCCCAATCTAAATTATCAATTCTTTCACTAGAAGTTTCTATTAACTCTTTAAGATTCGCTTTTTTCACTTCATAATCTTTTTCAAATTCCGGCAATGGATCCCCAGCATAATGTGAAATGGCAATATACAAACTTGCTACTTCCGAACGCATAACATCCATTTTTTCGACATTTCGAAAAGAAATTTCTAGTTCATCTGATAATTTTTGATTATGAATAACTTGAATAACTAACAAAGCTCCCATCATTCCAAATAAGAAAAAAGAACTGAAAATGGTAATTGAATATTTCTTTCGAAGTGGAATACTAGACCATTTTTTCATAGATATTAAGACCTCCTTAGTCGAAATATAGCATGTTTATTATTCTCGGAAAGCGAATTTTCAAAGTCTTAACAATAAATTTACAGTATATTAATAAAAGACAAATCTGAAAATTCAATGTAGGATAAAAATAAACCATTAAGAGAGGAAGATCGACTATGAATTTAGGAATTACGAACAAACGTGTCATCGTTCTAGCATCGAGTAAAGGACTGGGAAAAGCAACGGCATTACAATTTGCAAAAGAAGGTGCGAAAATACTCATTTCGAGTCGAAACGAAGAAGAATTGAAAAAAACTGCCGATGAATTAAAGATAGTTAGTAACAATCAAGAAGTATATTATGCAGTATGTGATGTGACAAAGGAAAACGACATTAAACTACTTTTTGAGACAGCAACCAAGAAACTTGGCGGCGTCGACATTTTAGTAAATAACGCTGGTGGCCCTACTCCTGGCGGCTTCGAACAAGTGACGGACGAAGATTGGAATGCGGCATTCGAAAAAAATTTACTCAGCTACATTCGCACGATTCGATTAGCCCTTCCATTCATGAAAAAACAAAACTTCGGCCGAATCGTCAACATTTCCTCTTCCTCAACAAAAGAAGTGTTAGACGGTCTCATTTTGTCGAATACCTTCCGGCTAGGAATGGTTGGACTATCAAAAAGTATCGCGCGTGAGTACGCAGGTCAAAATATACTAATTAACACAGTCGGACCAGGTCGAATACAGACAGATCGTGTCACCGAGCTCGACCAAATTGCGGCTGAAAAGAATAACATAACACTTGATGAAGTTAGAGAAGGATTTAAACGAGTAATACCAGCCGGAAGATATGGCGCTCCCGAAGAATTCGCAAATATAATTGTATTTTTATGCTCAGAAGCAAATACATATATGACAGGACAAAACTTAGTCGTAGATGGCGGCATGTTAAAGGCTCTATAGAGGGAGAAGACCCGAAACTTTATGTTTTGGGTCTTTTTGGATTGAATTGGTCTCGGCTTTGTGTAAGTTGGTCTCGAGTACAGATGAATTGGTCTCGCACTGGAGAAGTTTGGTCTCGGCTTCAAGTGAATTAGTCTCGTTGTGCCATTTACTGGGTTTCTATCGGCATTAGAAGAGAGCGACTTCATGAATCTGAGGTCGCTCTCTTTTGGTTATTTTACAATTAGTTTAATTTTATTTTGTGATGGATCTTTGGTGATGTAAACTCCGCTTTCTTCATTGACAGTTGTTCCGTTTGCCTGCAAGTTTTCTACCGCAGTATTTAATAATTCATAACTTGGAAATACTAATGTAAATGCCTCAAGACCTATAACGTTTTCTGCAGCTGGTGGTGCTCCAACACCAGCCCAAGTATTTAAGCCAATGTGGTGATGATATTTACCGGTTGCCATGAACAAAGCACCTGGATAATTTGGCGTCACAACTTCAAATCCTAATAATTTATAAAATGTCTCCGATTTTGATAAATCCGCAACTTGTAGATGAATATGGCCCATTACAGTTCCTTCAGGTAATCCAGCCCATTTTGTATTCGCACCTTCTGTTAAAATACTTTGGGCATCGATTTGTAGAGTAGCCATTTCAACGTACTCCCCATTCCATGTCCACTCCGAGTCAGGTCGGTCACTATAAATTTCAATACCATTTCCATCGGGATCATTTAAATATAACGCTTCGCTTACTAAATGGTCTCCCGCTCCAATTCGCTCATTAATTTCTATGAAATGCTTTAATATTGCTCCTAAATCTGCTCGACTTGGCAACAACAATGCAAAGTGGTATAAGCCTGTAGTTTGTTGTGATTTTGGCATAATATTTGCTGGTTGCTCGATAGATAAAAGTGCAGTTTTTCCATCCGCAGTTAACAAAACTTTATTGTCCATTTTTTTTAGCACTTTAAATCCAATTATTTCTTGGTAATACTTAAGTGATCGTTCTAAATCCGTTACTTTTAGTTCAACTAATTCTACGAACGTATATGGCTTATTTTGATATTTCATTTATGATACCTCCATTTATTATTAGTTACTTATAGTAAGTTATTATATTTTAGTTACCTAATAAAGTCAAGGATGTGAGATTAGATATTATCGCAAATTCAGACTTTCATACATTATTCTCCACGTTTTCGAAACATTTATAAGCTCTAATTTGTCTTATTTTTTGTGAATCGCAAGATCCAACAGTGAAATCGCAAATGCGTGCTGCGAATCGCAAGGTCTATTCTCAGAATCGCAAGAAAAAGGATAGTCGCAACTTTATACGCTGGATTCGCAATGTTTCGTACGCTACTCGCAACATCTCCTCTTTTATTCACAATATTTTCTCCTCTACTCGCAACATTTATTACATATGAGTTAAACTTCTCTCTCAATTCACGTGAAAAAACCACCAGTCACCTTTGAACTAGTGGTTTCAACAACGTTTATTTTGCTAATGGTACTTGGATGGACATTTGCTGGCAATCAGCTAGTTTGCTGATGTCGAAGTTTCCTCCGCTTACGATGATTCCTACGTTTTTGGCGGTAGATGGAATGTGGTGATTCAACACTGCTGCTACTGCTGCGGCACCTGCACCTTCGATAAGTGTTTTTTCTCGTTCGAGCATAAAGAGAATGGCTGTTGCGATTTCTTGCTCGGTCACTGTTATCATGTCGTCCACGTGGGATTGAATAATGCTCATGGTCAGCTTACCAGGGATTTTCACGTTTATTCCTTCGGCAATTGTTTTACCTTGAAATGGAATTAATCCATCGGCAATTCCCTTACAGGCAATTGCAATGGCGGAAGCGTTTATCGACTGAACTCCAATTACTTGGATATCAGGTCGAATGGATTTTACTGCAAGTAGTGTACCTGCGAGTAAGCCACCTCCACCAGCTGGTACAATAATCGTATCAATCTCTGGACGTTGCTGAAGCATTTCTAATGCAACAGTCGCCTGACCTTCAATTACATCTAGGTCATCAAAAGGATGAATAAAGTTCGCACCTGTTCGGAGTTGTTCTTCTCTTGCTGCTACATATGTTTCATCAAAGTTTTGACCCACAAGTTTTACGGTTGCGCCATAGCCTTTTGTTGCATTTACTTTCGTAACTGGTGTTCCGATTGGCATGAAAATAGTGACTGGTACATTGCGCACTCTTCCAGCATAAGCAACTCCTTGTGCGTGATTGCCTGCGGAAGCGGCGATTAAGCCTCGCATACATTCTCCATCGGTTAGCTGTGATACTTTATTCATTGCACCTCTAATTTTAAATGAACCCGTCTTTTGTAAGTTTTCCATTTTCAGAAATACTTGCATTCCAGTGATTTCATTCAATGTAGATGACTTTTTAAACGGTGTACGATGAATGAACTCCGCTACTTTTTCAGATGCTCGATATAAACCTACAGTGTCATATGAATTCCCAACAAAACCATCTCCTAATTCTTTTTTTCAATCATCTATGTTAACCTATACTGTTATTTCCGTTACAGTCGGACGCTTTCCACGGTCGGTCCGTGAGCGTCTTTAGCCTTCGTTCCTATGTTCACTCCTGCGGTGTCTCACCTGAACTCGCTTTTCCCGCTGGAGTCACCACCTTCCACTACAATTAAATAATTGATTTTAAAATCAACAATTACATATTACATAGCATTTCAATAGATAAGATTAACTTTTATGCCTAGATTCCAAGCACCTTATGCATTTCTTAATTCATATGCTTTAATTTGTTCTTCGTATTGGAAGGTCAATGAAATTTCATCCCATCCATTTAGAAGCATTTTCTTTTGGTATGGGTCGATGTCAAATGTATAAACAACACCGTCTTCTCCAGTTACTTTTTGTTCCTCTAAATTGACTTTCATGACATACTCTTCTTTATTCAAAATTACTTCTACTTCTTCAACCGACAATTTAATAGGTAGAATTCCGTTTTTCATACAGTTATTATAGAAAATATCTGCGAAACTTGGAGCAATTACTACTCGAAATCCATAGTCTAAAATTGACCATGGGGCATGTTCACGTGACGATCCACATCCGAAATTATCATGTGCTACTAATATAGTAGAATCTTTATAGCGTTCATCATTTAATACAAAATCTTTATTTGGATTTCCTTCAGCATCGAACCGCCAGTGATAAAATAAGTATTTACCGAATCCTGTGCGTTCAATTCTCTTTAGAAATTCTTTTGAGATAATTTGATCGGTATCAACATTTTTTTGATTCAAAGGTGTAATGACACTTTTTATTTCATTAATAGACTCCACTGAAATTCCTCCCTACGCATTCGCTAATTCAATTTCAATTTAAAATCTGTGCAATCCATCGGAGCTACAGGCCAACAGAATGTTGTACACTCAGGTTACCGCAGAACGCGGCGATCTTAGCCAGAGTTTCTCTAATCGAACATGACTTAAACCCCTGCGGAATAAAGTTGAAATTTGCGAACGTCAACAATATGACCTTCAATTGCTGCAGCTGCAGCCATTGCCGGGCTCATCAGATGTGTTCTAGATCCAGCACCTTGACGTCCTTCAAAGTTACGGTTTGATGTAGATGCGCAATGTTCACCAGCTGGAACAATATCATCATTCATCGCTAGGCACATACTGCATCCAGATTCACGCCATTCAAATCCTGCATTAAGGAATACTTTGTCGATGCCTTCTTGTTCTGCTTGTTTTTTAACGGTTTGTGAACCTGGTACAACAATCGCTGTTACATTTGGGTTAACTTTGCGACCTTCCACTACTTTTGCCGCGGCACGTAAGTCACTTAAACGGGCATTTGTACATGAACCAATAAATACATTACTAATCTGGATATCTGTTAAAGGCATTCCTTCTTGAAGCCCCATATAAGCAAGTGCTTTTTCATGCGCTTGTTTATCGCTTGTTTTTGAAAAGTCGTTTGTATATGGAATATGATTTGAAACGCCAGATCCCATCGAAGGGTTAGTACCCCAAGTAACAAATGGCTCGATTTCATCAGCGGAAATCTCGACTATTTTATCGTAAGTTGCTCCTTCATCGGTAGCTAAAGCTAACCAACGAGCTGCCTCTTTCTCAAACGCTTCCCCAGTTGGAACATGCTCACGTCCTCTTAGGAATTCAATCGTCGTCCCGTCCGGGCTAATCAAACCAGCGCGAGCTCCTGCCTCGATTGACATATTACAAATAGTCATGCGTTCTTCCATTGTTAAATGACGAATTGCTTCACCAGTATATTCCACGATATAACCAGTACCCATATCAATGCCAAATTTCGCTATAATAGCTAAAATGATATCTTTTGCTGCTACTCCATAACCAAGCTCACCTGTTACTTTGATTTCCATTGTTTTAGGTTTAGATTGCCATAAAGTTTGAGTAGAAAGCACATGTTCCACTTCGCTTGTTCCTATACCAAAAGCGATTGCTCCAAACGCACCATGAGTAGATGTGTGACTATCGCCACAAACAATCGTTTTTCCAGGTTGTGTAAGCCCTAACTCTGGTCCTATAATATGGACAATCCCTTGATCGGGATGATCCATATTCGCAAGAGGAACACCAAATTCTTCACAGCTTTCCTGAAGTGTACTGATTTGTTTACGGGCAATTACATCTTTAATCTGTTCTCTATTTCGAGTCGGTACATTGTGATCCATTGTTGCAAAACAAAGATCTGGACGACGAACCTTTCGATTGTTTAGTCGTAACCCTTCAAAAGCCTGCGGAGATGTTACTTCATGGAGTAAGTGTAAATCGATATAGAGAAGGTCTGGTTTTCCTTCTTCCTCGTATACAATATGTTCATCCCAAATTTTCTCAATAATCGTTTTTGCCATTTAGTTCCTCTCCCTTTGGTTAGACATAAGAAAACATAATGCTATCTGATACAAATTCTGAGTCTAACTCTTCTAATACTTTTGCCGTCCATTCTGTTGTGGAAAGTGCACGTTTTCCTTTAACTTGTAAATCACCTGTCAAATAGCCGTCATTTAATACATTAAATACAGCTTCTTCCACTGCAGAAGCTTCCGTCTCCATTTGGAAAGCTTCACGAAGCATCATAGCTACAGAAAGAATAGTTGCCGCTGGATTCGCTTTGTTCTGTCCTGCAATATCCGGAGCAGAACCATGGACTGGTTCATATAAACCAAAGCCATCTTCCCGTGTACTTGCAGATGGCAGCATTCCTAGAGAACCAGTAATAACAGATGCTTCATCACTTAAAATATCACCAAACATATTTTCCGTTACGATGACATCAAAATCAGCTGGTTTTGTAATTAATTTCATCGCAGTGGAATCAACTAGCATATGTTCCACTTCAACATCTGGATAACCTTGTTTTTTCTCTTCTACAATTTCTCGCCATAATTTACTCGTATCTAAAACATTTGCTTTATCAACAGAAGCAAGTTTTCCTCTACGATTTCTTGCAATTTGGAAAGCAGTATCCACAATTCGCTCAATTTCTTTTCTCGTGTAAACAAGTGTGTCTAACGCACTATCCTTTGTTTTCTTACGTGGTTCGCTGAAGTATAAACCTCCGGTAAGTTCACGAACAATAACCAAATCAACATTTTCCGCTACTTCCCTTTTTAGAGGAGAAGCATCTAGTAATGCAGGTATAGCTTTGACTGGACGAATATTCGCATAGAGCCCAAAATGTTTACGAATTGCCAATAATCCTTTTTCCGGGCGTAAATGAGATGGATTTTGATCCCATTTTGGCCCACCGACTGCACCTAAAAGGATGGCATCACTTTGACTACATTTGCTAATTGTTTCTGCTGGAAGTGGATCTTCACAGTCATCAATTGCTGCCCCACCGATCAGTGCATAGTGCAGATGAAACGTGTGGTTATAGTGTTTTTCAATTGCTTGAAGTACCTTGACTGCTGCTTCCGTTACTTCTGGGCCGATTCCATCTCCCGGTAATACCGCTATCGTTTTTTCCATCCCACTCACTCCCTTTATTTTGTCTAGTCTCCAGGCGCTAGCCGCTCGAGGTCAAATGTGAAATTACTGCGGTGGCTTAAGAGCTGCCTCCTGGGCCCACACGAAGTGGGTCATGTCTGCTTTGCCACAGGATGTGGCGCATTTTGCAGACCTACCTCTTTCCCCATTTGCTTGTCGCGGCTAATCGGACGCCTTCCGCTTTTCCATATTATTGTGTTACTGCTACTTTTTGTTGATAATGCTCCTTGACCAATTGACGATTAATCGCGTTCAAATACGCTTTAGCAGATGCTTCTAGTACGTCTTGTGAAGCATTGCGACCCGTGGAAATAACATCATTAAAACTTAAATTAATAACCGCTTCTCCTAGTGCGTCTCTTCCTTTTGATACGGAAGATACACGATAATCAATAATATGAACTTTCCCGTTCACTAGCTTTTCAAGTGTATTGAAAATGGCTTCTACTGAACCCGCGCCTGTAGAAGATACGACTTCCACTTCCCCTGTTGGTGTTTTAGCTTGGACTGTAGCAGTAGGAATATTTGAAGTTCCATATTGAACTTGTACGCTTTCTAATTCATACACTTCCACCTCAGAAGTTTTTACTTGTTGATCTGTTAATAAAACAAATAAATCTTCCTCGGTAATCTCTTTCTTACGATCTGCTAGCTTTTTAAAAGCTACAAATGCAGCATTTAACTTTTCATCACTTAAATGAAAGCCCATTTGTTCCGCACGATCAAAGAATGCATGGCGACCAGAATGTTTTCCAAGAACTAGTTCTGTTGTTACATCACCTATTAAATCAGGTGTAATAATTTCATACGTTTCAGGGTTTTTCAACATACCATCTTGGTGAATACCAGATTCATGTGCGAATGCATTTTTCCCAACAACTGCTTTGTTTGGTTGAATGACAACTCCCGTTAACTTGCTCACAAGCTGACTTGTGCGTTTAGTTTCTTTTAACACAATGCCTGATTCTGCTTGGTAATAATCTTTTCGAATATGTAATGCAACTGCAATTTCTTCTAATGCTACGTTTCCAGCACGTTCACCAATTCCATTAATCGTTCCTTCTATTTGTGTTGCACCATTTTCAATTGCTGCAAGTGTATTAGCTGTTGCTAAACCTAAATCATCATGACAGTGCGCAGATAGCTTCACTTTTTCAATACCCGTTACATTTTCACTTAAGTATCTGAATAAAGCACCATATTCAATTGGAGATGCATAACCAACTGTATCTGGAATATTAATCGTCGTAGCTCCGGCCTTGATTACTTCATTCATAATACGTACTAGAAAATCACGATCGGAACGTGTTGCATCTTCTGCTGACCACTGGACAAGTGGAAAATACTTTCTTGCTAATTTAACCGATTCCACTGCAATTTCAATGACTTGTTCCGGTGTTTTGTTCAGCTTATATTGCATATGGATTGGGGAAGTCGCTATAAATGTGTGAAGGTGCGGCTGCACTCCACCTCTTAAAGCTTCCCAAGAAGTTTCTATATCACTTTTAATCGAACGAGCCAATCCTGTAACAATGGAGTTTTTCACTGTCCCAGCAATTTGCTTAACAGCATCAAAGTCTCCAGGAGAAGAAGCAGGAAATCCTGCCTCTATTATGGAAACTCCATACTTTTCAAGCTGACGAGCAATTTCTAATTTTTCTTGGGTGTTTAGGTTTATACCCGCTGATTGTTCCCCATCACGTAGCGTTGTGTCGAAAATATCAATTTTTTGCACTCGTCACCACTTCTTTCTTGACTTGTTTTTTCCCTTCATTGATAAATGGCATCATTTCACGAAGCTTTGCACCAACAACCTCGATTTGATGTTCAGATTCAGCTTTTTTGATCGCATTATATTTTGGACGATCTGTTTCGTTTTCTTTAATCCATTCTCTTGCAAATGTTCCATCTTGTATGTCTGTTAATACGTCTTTCATACGATCTTTAACGGAAGAATCGATGATACGTGGACCTGATACAAAATCTCCCCACTCAGCAGTATCTGAGATAGAAGAACGCATTGTAGCCATTCCTCCCTCGTACATTAGGTCTACGATTAGTTTTAATTCGTGTAGCGTTTCGAAGTATGCAAGCTCTGGTTGGTATCCAGCTTCTACTAACGTTTCGAAACCAGCTTTGACGATTGCAGTCGTACTACCACAAAGTACCGCTTGTTCTCCGAAAAGATCTGTTTCTGTTTCTTCTTTGAATGTTGTTTCAAGAACTCCTGCACGAGCAGCTCCAATACCTTTTGCGTATGCTAAAGCTACGTTTTTTGCTTGGCCAGAAGCATCTTGATATACCGCGAATAAACCTGGTACCCCTGCACCCGCCTCAAATGTTCTACGTACTAAATGTCCAGGACCTTTTGGTGCTACTAAGAATACATCCACATCTGTTGGAGGTACAATTTGACCAAAATGTACGTTGAAACCATGTGCAAATACTAAAGATTTCCCTGCAGTTAAAGCGGGTTCAATTTCTGCTTCATATACTGCTTTTTGTCTTTCATCCGGTAATAAAATCATAATAACCTCTGCTTTTTCTGCAGCTTCTTTTACAGAATAAACTTCCAATCCATCCTCTTTCGCTTGATCAAATGATTTCCCAGCACGAATACCAACTACTACATTAAATCCTGAATCCTTCAAGTTTTGTGCATGTGCATGACCTTGTGATCCGTAACCGATGATTGCGATTGTTTTATCCTTTAAAAGTCCTTCGTTGATATCTCCGTTGTAATACATTTTAGCCATTGTAATTTCCTCCTCAAATTTGGGTTTTTATCTTATTGCAAAATAGATAACTGTGGCGTGTTAACTTTCTGCGTTTCGCGAACAAATGCGGTAACGCCAGTTCTAGTTAGCTCTTTAATGCCATAAGGCTTGAGCAAATCAATAAATGCATCTATCTTTTCAGGGTGACCTGTCACCTGGAATGTCACGACATTTTTTCCGGTGTCGATGGTAGCAGCGCGGAACGGTTCTACAATACTATTGATCTCCGCTCTCACAGCTGGTGGCGACACGACTTTCACGAGTGCCAACTCCCTTACAACAATCGATTTCTCTGAAATGTCATTTACTTTCAACACATCTACTTGTTTCTGAAGCTGTTTTAATAACTGTTCAAGTTTTTGTTCATCTTGCACATTTACGACAAACGTCATTTTTGAAATTTGCGGTTGTTCCGTATGTCCTACTGTTATACTTTCAATATTGAACTGACGCTTCATGAGTAGGCCAGTTACTCGGTTTAATACTCCGCTTTGGTTTAACACGGTTACTGTTATAATCCGTTTCATTCTGGCTTCACTCCAATCATTTCATGTAGTCCTTTACCTGGGGCAACCATCGGAAAGACTTTTTCTTTTTGCACGACTCTACAATCAATTAATACCGGCTCATCTGATTCAAGTGCTTCTTTTATTTGTACTTTTGCATCTTCATATGTTTCGATTTTGTAACCTTTAACATCATAAGCTGCAGCAAGTTTCACAAAATCTGGTTGAATCGGCATGAGTGATTGCGAGAAACGCTCTTCATGGAAGGTTTCTTGCCACTGACGAACCATTCCAAGTGCTTGATTGTTTAAAATAATTACTTTTACTGGAATGCGCATTTCCTGAAGCAAAGACAATTCCTGTAGTGTCATCTGAAAACCTGCATCCCCAACAATTGACACTACTTTTGCATTTGGTTTTGCAATTTGTGCACCAATAGCTGCTGGGAAACCAAATCCCATAGTGCCTAGCCCACCAGAAGTTACCCAGTTATGTGGCTGGTTGAATTTATAATATTGTGCCGTCCACATTTGATGCTGCCCCACATCAGTCGTAACAACTGCATTTCCATGTGTATATTCAAGCACCAGTTCCAATACTTGCTGCGGAAGTAAACCTCTTTCTTCACTAGCTTCATAGAATAAAGGAAACTGTCCTTGATTGACATGCAAACTTTCTAACCATGCAGCTGTATTCCCATTTGGTGCATCCTGTTCAAGTAGTGCAGTTAATGCTTCTTTCGCATCTGCTACAATCGGTATTTCAGTATGAACGTTCTTGCCAATTTCAGCAGGATCTATATCAATGTGAATTACTTTTGCATTCGGTGCAAAGTGAGCTAAGTTACCAGTTAAACGGTCATCAAACCTTGCTCCGACATTTATCAGTAAATCACAAGTTTGAATCGCCATATTTGCTGTATATGTTCCATGCATCCCTGCCATCCCTAAGAATAATGGATGATCTCCTTCAATACTTCCAAGTCCTAAAAGCGTATTTGTTATAGGAATTTGATATTTCTCTGCAAATTCCGCTAGTTGATCGGATGCTTTCGCAAACAATACTCCTGCACCAGCAAGAATAAGCGGTTGGTTCGCTTTTGAAATAGCTTTCGCTGCTTTTTGTATTTGTAAAAAGTTCGGTGTTGTCGTAGGTTGATAACCAGGAAGATTCACTTCATTCGTTTCCTCTTCACTTGGAACAAAAATGCTTGTTGCCATGTTTTTTGGAATATCTACAACGACTGGTCCTGGACGACCTGTGGAAGCAATATGAAAAGCTTCGTTAATAATTCTAGGAAAATCAGCTACATCTTTTACTTGATAATTATGTTTTGTTATTGGTTGCGTAATTCCGATAATATCCGCTTCCTGAAAAGCATCTGTTCCTATAACGGTAGTTGCAACTTGCCCAGTGAACACAACAAGTGGAATCGAATCCATCATCGCATCCGCAATTCCAGTTACGACATTCGTAGCTCCTGGACCAGACGTTGCAATAACGACCCCTACCTTTCCAGAAACACGTGCATACCCTTCTGCCGCGTGGATTGCTCCCTGTTCATGACGGGCTAAGATATGTCGAATCGGATTTTTATGGAGTGCATCGTAAATCGGTAACACTGCACCACCTGGATACCCAAAAACTACCTCAACTTGATGCTGTTTCAATGTTTCAATAAAAACATCTGCCCCATTCAATTGTTTAGGAGCTTCCGCCGCTTCAGGCTCTTCATACATTTCAAATGTTTCTTCAACGGTTAACTTCATCATCATTTCCTCCTTTTATTCAAATCGTCCAGTTTTAAAGAAAAGCGTAAGCGCCTATGTCTGCCCCGACAGGCAAATGGGGAAAAGCGAGGAGGCAGCTCCCCAGCCACCACAGCTTTTTCACATTTGACCCCGAGGGGCAAGGCGCTGGAGTCTAGACAGTAACTGAATAGAATAGTATTACTTCCTACTTCCTTATTGAATATAGAAACAAAGAAAAGAATTTCTCCCCACACAAAGAAACCATCGTTCTTTTGTATAGGGATGAAATTCTTTTCATGGTACCACCCTAGTTCGCAGCGCAACCGCTACCTCGCAGACAACCAACAAATGCCAGCCATCCATTTATAACGAGAGTAGCTATTTACTACACCCGGAAGTATCTAAAAGGTTTCCCGTTCAACACTTCACTCCGAGGGGATGTCGCTAAAGGTTGTACTGCCGGTTCCCAGCTATACCAGCTCTCTGTAAATACAAGTTTCCTCTAGCTTTTGCCTCATCAATGATTTGGATTATAAAATTTAAATTGGTTTGTTAATCAAATTCGCCTTGGCGTATTTGCGTCTAGATTTTCATTACTCCACCTGTGCTTGCAGATGTTACTAGTTTTGAATATCTTGCTAAATAGCCTTTTTTAATTTTTGGTTCAAATGGTTGTAAGTTTTCTCTTCTTGCAGCTAATTCTTCTTCGCTAACTTGCAATTCAATTGTTCTATTTGTTAAATCAATAGCGATAATATCACCGTTCTCAACTAAAGCTATCGGTCCACCATCTGCAGCTTCTGGTGAAATATGTCCGATAGAAATTCCTCTAGATGCTCCTGAGAAACGACCGTCTGTAATGAGTGCCACTTTCGTTCCTAATCCCCGACCTTGTATCGCAGAAGTTGGAGCAAGCATTTCTGGCATCCCTGGACCACCTTTTGGACCTTCATAGCGAATGACTACTACATGACCTTCTTGCACAGTTCCGTTATCAATGGCTTCCTGGGAAGCTTCTTGTGAGTCAAACACAATTGCTTTGCCTGTAAATTCTTTGATAGAAGGATCTACTGCCCCCACTTTAATGACTCCACCTTCAGGAGCAATATTTCCGAAAAGGACGGACAAGCCGCCTACAGGACTAAATGGATTTTCTTTTCGGCGTATGACTTGTTCATTTGTAATCTCTGATTCTTTCACATTTTCATAGAGTGTTTTACCAGTAATCGTCATACGATCAGGATGAACTGCTCCTGGAATCTCACAAAGTTCTTTAATAATGGCACTAACTCCTCCCGCAAGATGTACATCGTGCATGGAGTAATCAGAAGCCGGCATTATTTTGGATAAATAAGGAATACGCTTTGCTACTTCATTTATTTCTTTCACGTCGTATTTAATTTCTGCTTCATGCGCAATTGCCAGTGTATGTAGAACTGTATTAGTTGAACCACCCATTGCCATATCAAGTGCAAATGCATCATCAATCGTTTCTTTTGTAATCAAATCTCTTGGCTTCACATCTTCTTTAATCATTCGAACAAGATGCTTAGCTGCCACTTTTATAAGTTTATGGCGTTCATCCGAAGTTGCAACGATTGTACCGTTACCCGGCAAAGTCACCCCGAGCATTTCCATTAATGAGTTCATCGAGTTCGCTGTGAACATCCCTGAACACGATCCACATGTAGGACATGCATTTTGTTCAATATCGAGAAGTTGTTCCGCTGACATAGCTCCTGATTTATAAGAACCGACACCTTCGAAAACAGATGTTAAGGAAAGTTGTTTTCCATCAGCTGATGTACCAGCTTCCATCGGTCCACCCGAAACAAAAACAGAAGGGACATTCGTTCTCACCGCTGCCATTAACATTCCAGGTGTGATTTTGTCACAGTTTGGAATATAAAACACCCCATCAAACCAATGTGCGTTAATAACCGTTTCCGCAGAATCAGCAATCAATTCACGACTCGGTAGAGAGTACCTCATTCCGATATGTCCCATTGCAATCCCATCATCTACACCAATTGTGTTGAACTCAAATGGAATTCCACCAGCTTCACGTATTGCCTCTTTTACTACCTCTGCAAATTTATTTAAATGCATATGACCAGGAATAATATCAATATAGGAGTTACAAACACCAATAAATGGTTTATCTAAATCTTTCGTCTTCACTCCAGTAGCATAAAGTAAACTACGATGAGGAGCTCGATCAACACCTTTTTTAATCATGTCACTTCTCAATTTCAATCGCCCCTATACATACTTCTTAATTTACTTTTCGTATTGTAATTTTTTATATTGTGATTTTTTTCACAATCTTTTATATATTGTTGCTATCATATCGCCTTTAAAATACCTAGTCAATACTCTTTTTTAAAATTATCAGTTAGTTTTGAATATTCATAAATCATGCAACCGCTTACATCTGCGATATATCGCATTTTGTATGTCGAAAAAATTTTGTGAACATTTTGTTAAAATAAATGCGAATAAATAGACGAGATGAAGCATATGGAGAAGAAATATTGAGGAGAAGTTGAGAAGTGATTCTCTATCTTGCTATTCGCAAAATCTTTTTGACAATCACAAATTCAACTATCTATCTGACAAAAATATAAAAAAGACCCTTTCTCAGATTCGAGAAAGAGTCCGTTACCAAATATTTGGTTTTGCAACCATAAACCAGAGCATAATTAATAAAATGAAAATATACTGCCATACAGAAAAACGCAACTTTTGAATGAGAACAGTCGAATTTATTGTTCCTGCATAGAACTGACGGATCTTCGGTTTAAATGCTTTTGCAAGAAATACTATCGAGCTGAACATGACAACAATTGTCATAATTACCCAAGATGTTAACCAGGGCCAGTTTCCTTGCCACATAAGTAGGATACCTGAGACAACTAAAACATGTCCCGCATGCTTCACAATTCGAATCGTTGCTTGAAAAATTTCTATTAGAGAATCAAGTACATCTCCACTTTTCCCTATCATTCTATTTAATACGGGAAATAATACAATAAAAGGACCAATAGATAGAATTGCACTTATAATATGAATGAATAATATAAATTTATACATAGATTTATCACCTAAATATATTATACGTTATAAAATTGGCACAGAATGTGTCGAATAGAAAAATGTTTGATTCGGATAAAATCTTTTACTCGCAACATTTGGATGAGTATGCGCAACATTGGAGTGGTTACTCCCAACATTCCAACTTTTATTCGCAATATTATTGTTCAAACTCTCAATATATACTCACGAATGTGCAGTAATTAATTTTACATAAAAACAACCCCAATACGCATTGGGGTTGTTTCTTATTAATAGTTTATATTTTAAAATGACTAACATTGTTTTGAAGAATTTCTGCTAAATCTGTTAGCGATTGCGCGTTTGCAGTTATTTCTTCATTAGCAGCCAGTTGTTCTTCGGTAGCAGCACTTGTATCATTTGCCCCGTCTGCAGCAATTGCCGCAAGACGCTGAACTTCAAGTGAACCTTCAGAAACAGACTCTGACATTGCTTGAATTTGTTCAATCGCTGCGGAAACGGATTCCACTTTGATTCCGACCTCTCCAACAGCCGTTTCAATTTCTTTAAATACGTTCATTGATTCATTTGTTTTGGAAAGTCCCTCATCTACTATCACTTCGCCTTCTGTGATAGCTTTTGTTGCATCACTAGAAGCTGACTGAATGACTTGTACCATAGAAGCGATTTCCGTTGCAGAGTTTTTCGATTGCTCAGCAAGTTTACGCACTTCTTCAGCCACAACAGCAAAACCTTTACCGTATTCACCTGCTCGAGCTGCTTCGATAGCTGCATTTAAAGCAAGCAAGTTCGTTTGCTCAGATATATCTGTAATGAGCGAAGTAATACTTTGAATTTCATCTGAATGCTTTGCCATATTATTCATGATAATTGTCGTATCTACAAATGTTTTATGAATTGTATTCATTTGAGTTGCCACTTCTAGCACTACTCCTGAACCTTTTTTCACTAACTTTTGGACATCATCTGCGGCATGTAACATTTCTTCATTGCTTAAAGAAATTTGTCCAACTCCTTGAGTCAGTTCAGTCATAGCTTGAACAGAAGAATCCATATGACGAACTTGTTGTTCACTTGTTACCATTTGCTCCTCAGCAGATTTCGCTACCATTTGTGAAGAAGCTAAACTTTCCTCTGAACTAGCAGACAGTTCCTCTGCATTCGATGCAAGCTGCATGGATGAATCTCTTACACTTACCACAATCTCTCGAAGATCATTGGACATCCTATTGAACGCAGTTGCCATTTCACCAACTTCATCTTTATTTTTAATGATAATTTGTTCAACTAACAAATTCCCATTCGCAATTTCTGACAATCCTGCGGTAACTCTCTTGACTGGACGAGAAATACTTTTATTAATGAAATATGCTAAAACAATTCCTAATAGAATAGCGAATAAAGTTACACCAATAAAAAAAATGGTTGCAGCTTTCGCATAACTATTAATTTCTTCTCTAGTTTGAACTATATCATCGTTAAGAAATTGCTCTATTTCTCCTAAAATTTGCAACTCTTCATTACTAATAGTTTTCGCTTCTGAAGACAGTTTAATAATACCTGCTGTGTCATTCTTCTCTTTTGCTAAAATAATTTCTTGATTAATAGCTGCAAAAGAAGCTAATTTTTTATCGAAACTATTCATCAAATCTATTGTTTCTGGCGAGAAAAGTTTTCCTCTCAGTTCTTTTGCAAGATTCTCCGTAATTTGCAAATTCTCTTTTATCGCTTTTTTCGAAGCATCTGTAGTAAACAATAAATACTCCAGTGAATTTTGAGTCATCTCTTTTTGAGAGATCTCAATTTCCTTCAATTGGTTTAATTTCACTACTCGATCATCCAATAAAAAATTATACTTATCACTACTATCTGACATTGATGAAAGGGCTAAAAATACCATGATAATCATTATAATTAAAATAGAGGAAAACCCCATCCACATTTTTTTACCTATTGACCATTTCATATATAGCCCCCCATTCTTTAATTTTCAATAACCGAGTTAAACCGTTTAAACCCTACAAAATGTTCTTTCCAATAAGTAGAATCTAATTTCGCCTTCTCAACACCTTTAGTACCTGCATGAATAAATTCATTATTACCTATGTAAATTCCCATATGAGAAATGCCGATGCCATATGTATTTTCAAAAAACACTACGTCTCCAACAACCGGATTCGTAACACTTGCACTACCAGCAAAATAACTTTCGCTACTTTGACGACTAATCTTCAATCCTGCTTGCGAATAAACAAAATAAATAAATCCACTACAATCGAAACCAGCCATCGTATTCCCACCATACAAATACGGAATACCTTCCAACCTGCTTGCAAAATTTACTGCTAAACTATAAATTGCTTGTCCATTCGAAGAAAGTTGTTTTGCTTCATCATTTAGAGGAGTAGGACTCGTAATAAGTTCTTCAGCCTTCACTTGAACCGGTTGCACAATCGGTTCCGTTTTAACAGGAACTGTAGGTTTAGTTGTTGCTACAGTTTGTGATGGTTTAGTTGCTGCAACTGTTGGTGACGGTTTAGTTTTTGAGTTTGCAACGGTCGGCTTTTGAACGATTAGCTTTTGCTTTACAAAAATACTATCTTTCGTCAGTTTGTTCCAAATTATTAGGTCATTCACTGATACCTTATAAGCCTTAGCAATCTTCGTTAAGGAATCTCCTTTTTTCACTTCATACAAAGGACTAGAACTAGCATTTGCTGTCGCTGAAAATGAAAATAATAATACCGTTACTAATAGCACTTTTTTCACCATATTTATCATCCTTCTTTTTTACTAGTATGTTAATCATAACATTAAACTATTAATATCTCACTATTAATTTTGTAAAGATATTGCAAAGGAAATATCTCTTTTTATGGCTTTCGAGACTATTCACTAGGATGGCACCAAAAATTGTAAGTCTCAATAAACTCCCTAATAAGTAGTAGTTAAATTTACTTACACGTCGAACAAGAAATTGCTCCTCGGTTTTGAAATTCGCTTTCTGTGGGTGTGCTCTTAATACTAAATACTAGTGAGGTTTCAGTGACTAGCTGCTTTAGTTTAGATTATTCAGTGCCTTCAATAACCAAAGTAGATTCAAAAAGAGTTAATATAATTCTTCAATCCTTTCGATATTCAATGGCTTTGAAAAATAGAATCCTTGAATTTCATCACAACCTAAACTCTTTAGCTTTTCCCATTGTTCCTTAGTTTCTACTCCCTCGCTAACTACTTTTAGTGATAGTTGTTTTGCTAGGTCGATAATGGTTTTTGTAATTCCTAAACTTTTTTCATCACAATCGATTCTTTGAATAAACTGACGATCTATTTTTATTTCTTTTACAGGAAAATGCTGCAAATATACAAACGCAGAAAAACCAGTACCAAAGTCGTCAATACTAACTGAGAAACCTAAATCATTTAAATAATCAATTCGTTCCTTAACAGTATCGTATTCTATCATAGCCACACTTTCCGTAACCTCAATAACTAACCGTGCTGGAGAAACTTTATAATAGTTTAGTTGCTTCAACAAGTATTTTGGAAAGTCACTATGCAAAAAATGCCGAGAGGAAATATTAATAGAAATTGTATAATTAATGCGATGTCCTTCATTCCAGAGAGATAATTGCTTCACTGCTTCTGTAATCACCCACTCACCGAGCGGAATTATTAAACCAGTCGATTCAGCAATTGGGATAAATTCCATAGGACCCCTAATACCAAGTTCTGGATGATTCCACCTGATGAGTGCTTCAAAACCAGTAACCGATCCGTCATTGCAATTCACTTTTGGCTGATAGTATAATTCGAACTCATTGGCTTCTATCCCTTTTCGAAGATTCATTTCCGTAAGTAAATCCTTCGACTTTGAAGTGTACATTTCCGGTGTATAAAAGGTTTGTGCATTTCTTGAAAATTTCTTTCTTCCGTTATTTAAAGCAATTTGCGCTGCATTTAAACAAGCTTTTGCATTTTCTCCATGCTGCGGAAATTGGCTGAAACCAATCGAGTAGGTTAAATAAACTTCTTGACCACTTACCATAATTTTCTTGGCAAGTGCATCGTCAACTCTCTCATAATATCGCTCACCCATTTGTGGCTTATTCGCAGTATCAAAATAAATTGCAAAATGATCAAACCCAATCCTTGCTGTTAAATAAGGCTCAGGAAATAACATTTGAATTCGTAATCCCACTTCTTTTAAGACCTCATCTGCCCCATCAATTCCTAATACGTCTTGAATATCTTGAAAAAGATCGATTTTAAGGTAGATAAAGTATGTATCCATCGTTTCATCAACTTTTGTCATTCTTTCTGTTGTTTCTTCTAAAAAGGAAGTCAGTTTACTAAGCCCTGTCAAAGTATCTATAGTAGCAAGCTTTTTATATGATTCTCTTTCAATTAGAAGCATAATCGAATGAACAATCGATGGTAATACTAATAATTCATTTTTCGACCATTCTCTCTTGGTTGAACTACGAATACTTAGTATTCCTTTAGAGTCATTCCCATTACCAAACCGAAACTCTAATCGATAAGGGAATGGAGACATCTGAAGAATACTCTCTTCCATTTGCTTCTCTGTCCAAAATTGCTTTTCTTTCATCAAATCGAAGTAGTGTGGATGATCTTTTTGATGTACTTCTAAAACCCCATCTTCACTCTGAATAGAAGATGCAATATTACTAAGAGTAGAGTTATCACTCGAAAGAGACCAAATAAAAACTTGATCTACATCTAGAAGACTCAACGATTTGCGGCAAATTTCCACCAAAGCATCTTTTTGAGACAGATTGTACGAATGACTCATATCCAAAAGTTGATGAAGAATATTCTTATCATTTTTATTCCCGCTATCATCTATTGAGTTTAGTAAAGTATTTATCATACGAAATTCCTCCTTTCTTTTTGAGGAAAATATTACTATAAATATATCATATAATTATTAGAATAGTAAATCTATTTGTAAAAATTTGTTGGAAAATGAAGTCTTCTGTCAAATAAGCTTAAGTACTGGTCTAATGAGAAACATTTCAGCTACTTTCCTAACATTAACAAAAACACCGACTTTCAAGTACAAAGTCGGTGTTTTTTCATTTTTTATTGTCAAAATACATGCCATCAATAGCTTGTGTAGCTGCGTAAGGGTTCGAGTAAGAACTTTCATGACGTTTCTTTTGTTGGAGATCTTTTAGATCTCCTTTTACCATATCCATCACTTTTTTCAAGCTCTTGTTAATACCACGATCCAATTCTAGTAAATGATCGTATAAAGAATGGGTGGAAAGGTCGGTGTTTCCTAAAACTTGAATCGAATGCTCACGTACGTCAAGTAAATGATTAATTTGCTCAATATAAGCTGTTCGTTCATCTTCAGAAGGAATATTTGTTAAGTGAGAAAAAAGCTTTTCAGATGCAACTAGAAACTGTTCTACCTCACCCATTATGCCTGGTCTCCAGTAAATTGCTTTTGTCGATTTATCTGAATTACTTGTTTCCATGTATCTCGAAACTCGAGTACATACCCTTCTACTTCTTCAATAATGTTCACATCATTTTTTATATTCGCTTCAATTAGACGATGGTTTATATATTCATACATTTGCATCATAGACTTTGAAA
Organism: Psychrobacillus sp. NPDC058041; assembly: GCF_042885655.1. NCBI lineage: Bacteria > Bacillati > Bacillota > Bacilli > Caryophanales > Bacillaceae > Psychrobacillus > Psychrobacillus sp. NPDC058041. The sequence continues at coordinate 67,203 of NZ_JBHVRO010000001.1, read as the reverse complement.
CTTCAATATTCATGTTCAGGGTCACCATGAGCTCTTGTATAATTTTTTGAGCCTTTTGCAAGTTAATGTTTTTTTCCTGGACATTTTTTTCAGTAATTGCAATCTTCGCTTTACCTAAAAACTTTAAGCATCCATTATAAAGCATCAACGTTAATTCTCCAGGTGATGCAGTGCTCACACTATTATTTTTATAAGCTTGGTGAACCGATTGTGCTGCCAATAAGATACAACTCCTTTAATGTAACTCAAAAACTAATCACTTATTGATTATTACCAAATTGGGAAAGGTATGAAGATTGGTTGTTAGCTTTGCTAATTGCTTTCTCCATCGCGGTAAATTGTTTCCAGTAACGAGCTTCTACATCTTTTAAACGATTTTGAAAGCTTGTAATTCGACTATTCATATCAATCAGGCTTTTACCCATTGCGTACTGCTGATCCGTAGAAGATACTTTACCAGCTTTTATTTCAATTTTTCTTGTAAATTCTTTCATGGAATCGCGTAATCGTTGAACAATACCACGAGAGTCTTCAGTAGAGGTTTTTTCTCCTGATTGAGATATCGTTTTTACAACTTGATCTGGGTTGTCTGTTAAAGCTTTTCGTAATTTATCTTCATCTATTACTAGTTTACCACCATCTGAATAATTACTAGAAGTAGTAATTCCCATTTGAGCAAGTGTATTGATTATACCAGGTTCGCTCCCCACTCGACCATAAATAGCATCACGCATACTATTTAAACCATTGCTTACGATTGAATCGCTTCGTAAAAGACCACTTTTTGCTTTTTCATCCCAAAGCTTTTGCTCGCTTTCTGACATATCTTTACGTTGCTCATCTGTCAAAGGTGGAAAATCGCGGTATACTTTTTCTTTTAACTGGTCGTTCATACCTGCAATTAGTTCGTTGTATTTAGTAACAAATTCTTTTACTTTGTCGACCATAAAATCAATATCTGTATCTGCTTTTAACTGAACTGGTGCAGTTGCTGCATCCTGGGGCATATTATCGTTTTGAATAACTGTTGCATCGTATTCATTGGAAAGTTGAATACTTCTAGCTTGTTTTGCAGCTAAATCGTTTGTGGTTCTCGTAACATTTGTGTTTGCAATGTCAAGCTCGACATGTTTTTTAGCTATAGAATTTAGCGCACTAAAATCAGCTTCATCCATACTTTGCAGAGTTGCACGGTCTTCTACCTTTAAGCCTTTTAACAACGCTTTGGATTCACTAGATATATCTAATGAATCTATATCAGCGTTTTCCATTGTTTCAAGTGCTCGAAAATCTGCCATGTCACTTTCACTTAAATTAGCCAAAGCGTTTTTAAGTGAATTATTACTACTAACCTCATTTGTATAAATATTGCGCTGATCATCTGTTAAGTCATATTCCAAAGCATTATTGTATGCATCTTGCTTTGTATTTTGATTCGTAATAGCATTATTCATTGCTGTTTCTGCAGCAGTGACATCATTTTCAGCCTGTGTCTTAGCCGTTGCTAATCGGGCAACTTGTTCTTCTAACGTATTTTTAACGTTAAAGGTAGAATTTAACGTTACAGTGTATCCTGAAATAGTAAAAGTGTTTGACGAACGCTCCGATGTAATACCATTTACTTTAAAAATTGCATTCGTACCACCAGTAGCCAAATTTGTGGAGTCCGTCATTCCTAACGCAGAAAAAACATTATTTCCTGCTGTAACTTGTACTTCCGCTCCTCCTTTTATATCCCCAGTGTTTTTAGCAGTAATAGATAGTTTACCATTTTCAAATAATGCGGAAACACCTGCATTACTATTATTTATTTTCGATATAACCTGACTAACAGTGTCAGATCCCTTAATTTCAATATTTGTAGCTTCTTTTGCTAAAGTACCATCTGCTTGAATAGCTTTTAATGAAATAGTTGTATCCCCACTAAAACCAGCAAGTTCACTCATCTTTGTACTGCCAGTTACGGTTCCTCCTGTTGTAGTAGAAATTATATTACCAACCTGTCTTGCTGCAGTTGCTAATTGGGATACACCTTCGAGTGATAACGCGCCAGTTGCTGAAGAGGAGGCTTTTGCACTCACTAAATTTGAATTAGAGCTTGTTACTGTTTTTTTATTAAAATTACTAGATAACGAAAAGTTATCAAACAAATACGTATCAAACGTTTTTAATTTTGTATTAATTGAACGATAAGTATCGCGCTGCCATTCGAATGTTGTCTTCTTTTGAAATAATTTATCGAGCGGAATACGCTCTGCTTTCATCAAATCCTTAACGATTTGATCGATATCCATTCCTGATGCTAATCCGCCTATTCTCATTGGACCTGCCATTTATAAAACCTCCTAATATTATATCTTCTCGTCTACAATCATACCTACAAATTTTTGCATCGAGTAAAATGCATCTAATAATTTACGAGGAGGTACTTCTCGAATAACCTCGTCCGTATCTGCATCCACAACTTCTACATAATAACGGTCTAAGCCGTCATGCAGTACAAATTTGGAATTGTGATTTTGAATTGTCATAAATTCATTTAATGCATCCACTGCCTTTTGCACTTTATCTTTCGGAATACTTTCTTTTTCGTTTGCTTTTTGTTCTTCTTGCATGATTTGTTTCAGAGAATCTTCCACCACAATTGTTTTTGTTGTTTCCACTACAGTCTCTTGTCTAGGCTGTGTAACAACTGCAACATCCTTTGTTTGTGCCTGTGCTGATATACGCATTCTAGGCTCTCCCCCTATGCTTACAATGTTCTTATTTACACTATCGGCATTTTTTTAGAAATTTTCACTTTCTAGCAAAATTTTCATATAATCTGTCGATAATAAGTATGTAAATAAAATAAATTCACATGGAGGTGAATGAATTGCAAATACAAAACCAGGCATGGATAGCCTTCTCCACCAACAGATATCAAAAAAACGATAATGCAATAACAAGAACACTTGAAAAACTTTCCGGCGGGGATAAATTAACTCGTGCTGCTAATAATGCTTCCGGATTATCTATCTCTGAAACATTACGTGGACAAATTCGAGGTCTAGGTAAGGCACAGCAGAATATGCAGGATGGCATTTCTGTTTTAGAGTCCACTGACGCAGGACTTCAGCACGTAAGTAGTGTGCTGCAAAGAATACGAGAACTTGCTGTTCAAACTTCTACTGATACTGTAACAGATGATGATCGTGCAGCAGCACAAAAGGAATTAGACCAATTGCTTAGCTCTATTGATGACACCTCTGAGAAAATGGAATTTAACACACAAAATATTCTTGGAGATGTACGGCCGCTATACATACATGTTGGTGCAAATGCTGGTCAAACATTGCGTATTGATACCGTGAACGTTAGTACTGCTTCATTAGGGTTAGAAATTGCTAAACTTTCTACTAGAGATCAGGCAAAAGATTTAATTGCAAAAGTTGATAATGCATTATCAACGATATCTAATCACTTAGCTAACACAGGTTCAGATTATGAAGCTCTTTCTCACCATAAAGATAATGTTTCTAATATGGAATTAAGTTTACAAAAAACGGAATCTCTTATTCGTGACCCAGATATGGCTTTTGAAATGATGGAGTTTGTTAAACAAGGCATCCGTCAAAAAGGTGATGAGTTACTAATTAAACAAACAAACCAAAATGTTAGTAATGTATTAAAATTATTTAGATAAACAAAACACCAGATTACTAGCATTAGCTTTGTAATCCGGTGTTTTTTAACTTCATAAAATTTCCAATGACATTCAGTGATTTAGCATGAGTAAAAAAAAAATAAAAATAACTATTTTTCTATTAAATTTTTTAATACTTAAGTAACAGAATGCAATTAATATAGTCTGCTTAGTTATATTAGATATATTTATAACCTAAAAGCTTTTTGAAATTAACCATTCACACCATAAAAAGTCTTCTTCCGTATCAATATCCAAGGATCTACTTCTGGGCATTTCAAACGCCACTGTCTCCTCGTTCAAAAAAGACTTTGTATGTGTTAAGCTTTCTATTCGTGCTACGTATACAGCACCATTTAAAGAATACACTTTCGGTAAATCCTGACGTCTAACTGCATAATTATCTTGCTCAATAATTTGCTCCATGTTCCCATTTTCGTCAACTTTATACATCCAATATGGAGATTTATCTGGTACTGTTACACTAACACAATAGTCCACTCCTTTATCTAGGAGCATCTGTATAGCACCATCTATATCTTCCGCTTTTCTAAGTGGTGAGGTAGGTTGTAATAACACTACATAATCATAACCCGGACATTGATTGATTGCATGTAAGACTGGATCGATTCCAGGAGTATCGTCTTGTGCTAGTTTCATCGGTCGAATAAATGGTACTTCGCATCCATACTTTTTAGCTTCTTTTATTATTTCCGAATCCTCAGATGACAATATTATTTTGGAAATGTATTGAGATTTTTTCGCTTCTTCAATAGTCCATGCAATTAAAGGTTTACCGTTTAAATCCCTAACATTTTTTCTTGGGACACCTTTAGAGCCCCCTCGTGCGGGTATAACCGCTAAAAAATTTGGCTTCATTGAGATCGCTCCCTATACTCATAATTAGCCCGTTCAAAATCATCTACTCGACCTATATCTAGCCAATATTCACGAATCGGAAAAGCTGATACTAACATATTATTTTCCATTAATTGATTAAATAAATCTGGCATATCATAAAACTTGCTTTCCGGAATAAGATTAAAAGCCTCAGGGCTTAGTACATATATCCCCGCATTTACAAAACTACGATGTATTGGTTTTTCAGTAATGTTTTTTAAAAGTTGACCCTCTGTTTCAATTACACCATAAGGTATTTGATATTCATATTCTCTAACACACATTGTTGCAACTGCTTTAGATTCTTTATGAAACTGTAAAAGTTGCTCAAAATTTACTTGTGTTAATAAATCTCCATTCATCACAAAAACTGGATTTGACGGTTTTTCTTTTAATAAAGATAGCGCGCCAGCTGTACCCATTCTTTTTTCTTCTTCTATGTAGGAAATTGATACTCCAAAAGCATCTCCATCTTGAAAATAATCCTGGATTATTTCTTTTTTATAATTAACGGATAAAATGAAATTTGTAAATCCATTCTGTTTAAAGCCTTCAATAATAGTTTCTAAAATTGGTTTATTTCCTACATGAAGCATAGGTTTTGGTATATTATTGGTCAATGGGCGTAATCGAGACCCCAGTCCACCTACCATTAGAATAACAGTATTGTTTGACTCTTTTTCGCTTACAGACTGATCAGTAAAAATAATATCAACAATTTTGCCTAATTCATCAATTATTGGTAACTGCTTCACCTTGTTTTTCTTTAATATTTTTAAATAATTTGAACGTGTCCTTCCAGAAGAAGCTGTTAAAGGAGTTTTATTCATTACATGTTGAATTTCAACCTCTAATCCTTCACCACGTAAAATCCCTCTTCGAATATCCCCATCCGTTACTGTACCGAGTAGTCGCTGATTTTCATCAACAACCAGAGCGAATTGGAGAGAGGAATCATCAATTATTTTCATCGTATTAAAAAGAGAAGTAGATTCTCTTACTAGAATGTCTTTCCATTGTTTCACCTATTACACTTCCTTTGCGGGAACTCCAATAGCTTTTTTTCCTGCAGCTATATTATGTATAACAACAGCACCTGCACCTATTAAGCTATCATTTCCGAGAGTTATTCCTTGAATAAGGGTAGCACCGGTTCCAACATGACATCCATTTTTAATTTTAACTCCACCAGATATCGTTACACGAGGTGCGATATGTACATGCTCACCAATATTGCTATCATGATCTATACAAGCGCCAGTATTAATAATTGTATTATTTCCAACTTTGACATTTGTTTGAATAATAGCCCCTGCCATTATTTGAACACCTTCGCCTAGAGTTACCGATGGGGAAAGAATGGTCTGCCCATGAATTACTTTTGCAAATTGAAAACCTAGTTGTTTCATTCTTTCAAACAAGGACTTTCGAATATTTGAGACGTTTACTGTACCTATTCCTAAGATTAGTTCTATTTCATTTGGATTATAATTTTGAATTGCCATATCTGGACCAATATATTGTAATCCAAAAGTATTGCTCTCTTGCGAAGGTGCTGTATAACCTAATATAGTCCGGTTTTGGGTTAACAAAATTTCTGTTAGTACAGAAGCATGGCCACCATTTCCTATTAAAATAATAGGTTTATTTAACAATGAAATCATCCTTTTTATAGCTCTTCTTCGCTTTAGTTCCTAAAAGTGACCAATAAAAGGAAGGAGCTAAACCTGTCCCTGGTCTCTTTACCATGATATTTTCATTTGTAATAAAATCATCTTCATTTATATCTTTACTTGCAACTACGCTTTTTCTTGCAGCATTTCGATTACTTAATTCAATACTTGTTGGAGCCTTTACTCCACTACCTAAAGCAATCTCGACATTTCGAATACTTGTTACCATCTCAAGTAATTCATTTGGCTCCAATGAAGCTAAATGGTCTGGTCCTGGTAATTGTCTGTCTAGAGTAAAATGCTTTTCTATTAACTTTGCACCTGCTCCAACTGCTGCAATAGGAACTGCAATCCCTTCGGAGTGATCTGAAAAACCAATCGGTAATTGAAGTTCATTTTCTAATTGTTTCATTGCGTTTAGGTTAATTGTATTAAATGGTGCAGGGTACTCTGTTGTACAGTGAAGAACAGTTACAAATTGCTGTAATATCTCCTTTGCTTTCTTAGTTTTATAGAAAGCGTGTACTTTGTCGACCTTTACTTCTTCATTTGGTTTTGATAATCCAAAAGCTATAAATGAAAGAGCCTCATGTATCTCATCCATTGTTGCCATCCCAGTAGAGATTATCATCTTCTTTTGTTTTGTAGCAATATAATGTAAAAATGGTGTATTTGTTAATTCACCTGAAGGAACTTTAACTATCTTCATTAGCAGATCGTCTAGTAAAAAATCGACACTTTCTACATCAAAAGGTGTCGATAAAAATTCGATATCTAATGTGTCGCAGTATTCTTTTAAACTTTTAAATTCTTCAAATGAAAGTTCAAGAGACTTCAACATATCGTATTGAGTAGTTGCTCTCCCTAGATTTTCAACTTGATATGCTGCTTGCTTTGCGTCTCTTGTAACTAGATTCTCCGCTTTAAACGTTTGAAATTTAACAGCATCTGCACCAGATTCTTTTGCTTTTTTTACTAATTCCTTTGCAATTTCAAAAGAACCGTTATGATTTACACCTGCTTCAGCAATAATATATGTATTCACTCCATCCGCTCCTTAAGCAACATAAATGCCTCCGCTTCTTCAAATCCGCTTGCTGCCCCTCTTAAATAAGCTAGAGAACGAATTGCTTTTTCACTTCTCGGAAAAGGAAAATCGTTTATTTCAGAAGTGAAAATACTCATAATCTCTACCTTTTTCTCCAAAAGACCACTAATATTTACATATATATTTGGTTTAAAACCATTTGTATCTGGATCAATTGAAAAATCAGTTTCCGATAAGGTTTCATAGACTAGAACTTTTTCTACAGATGGATATCGGAACCATTTCGAACAAGCCATAGTTGCGTCAAAAACAGCCTTGTGGTCACTATGTATATCCCCTGGATATGGTACAAAAACAATATGTGGTTGAACCTTTGTAAATACGTTACTAATGTTTTTGACTAAATCACCCATTGGTATTCTATCAAGCTCTGATGTTGGAAATTCTAATTGAAATACTTCATCAAATTGATAACAACTCGCTACGTCGCAAATCTCTTTTTGACGCTGTTGTTTTCTTTCATCTGAAAAAGTGTTCCCCATTCTTGTCACGATAAGCCAATAAAGTTGCTGATTCTGTTTCTTATATTTTAATAAAGTACCCCCACATCCTAATGTCTCATCGTCTGGATGAGGTGTAACTACAATTATTTTTTTGTTCATATATAATCTCCTATTTTAGGAATATCTTTTAATTCACACTCCGTAATTTCTATTAATCCATCACCAGTTTTTACTATGAATGAATCCGAACTTACTGCCAGTATTTTACCGGGTTCGATATTTTTATAATTCCAATCATCCAGCAGTACCTCTTTTGCTGACCATACTTTATACTCGTGATCTTGATAAACAAAATGTGCACCTACATATGGCTTTGTCAATGCTTTAACCAACTGTAAAATGTTTTGACTACCCATTCTCCAATCAATTTCTCCATCTTTCTTCGAACGCTTTCTCCAATAATTTGCTTTACGCTCGACTTGCGGGATAGGTATAATTCGATTATTTATCAGATCATCTGTCAATTGAATTACTTGTTTTTCTCCAATTTTTAATAACTTTTGATAAAGTTTTCCTGCATCATCACTTTCACTAATCGAAACCACTTTTTGGTTTAATATATCCCCTGAATCTGCTCGATCTGATAAATAAAAAAAAGTAGAACCTGTTTCTTTTAATCCTAACGCTAAAGCCCAAATAATAGGATGTCTCCCGCGATTTTGTGGTAATAGTGCTGGATGGTATCCAACTGCACCTTTTTTAGCTATGCTATATACCTCTCTTGGTAAAAGGTGTGACCATCCAAAGCAATAGATCACATCTGGACTCTTTTCGTGTATCCAACTTAAAAGAGTATTATTATCTTTATAATCTAACCAATCGATACCATGTTTAATTGCGAATTTTTCTAAAGAAACATGATCTGCATTAAAATTAGATTGCGTTTTCGTTACTATACCTGCTATTTTTGCCTCTGTATTTCTATAAACAGCTTTTAGGAAATACTCGCTTGATTGAACACAGCCAATGAATATAATTTTCATAATTCACCTCTACACGATATCATAAAACTTCTTCTTCAGAATTGTATCCAAAGTGAATTGTTTTAAGACATGAATCATTTCTTCAGATGTGCTACCTGAGCCATAAACTTGATTCATTGTTTGAATTTTAATTAAAAAATCATCGCTAATTCCTTTTTTTATTGCACGGAGAATCTCATTCTTTTCGAAATTACAATCAATTACAGAATCTGCTTTAAGTCTTCCCCTTTGACGATCCCCTATATTGATTGTTGGTTTCAAAAATATAGGTACTTCCACTAATCCACTTGAAGAATTACCAATTACAGCTTTACAATGCTTTATCGCACTTAAATATCGAAGCTGCCCCAAAGAGTCAAAGACAATACTGCGTTCTTTGTTTTGTTGGACATAACTCTCAATATGTGCATTTATTATACGTCCATCGGTATCCGCATTGGTTTTAGTAAAGATCACTTTATAATCTTGAAATTCATCTAATACAGAAAGAAGTATCTTTATCTGATTCTCAGCAGTACTATCTTCAAGGGTTGTAGGATGTAATGTCACCAAGAAAAATTTATCTGTTTTAAATTGGAGAGATGCATTTAAAGCATCTTTTGTTAATAATGAGGTATTTTTTATTCCCTCTATCCCTAAAGTTCCTACATTAAATACCGTATCGGGCTGCTCACCCATTTGTATTATTCTTTTTCGATATTCTTCTGAAGCTGCAAAATGAATATGAGACATTTTCGTAATTGAATGGCGAATAGGATCATCAATTAACCCTTCTGTTAACTCCCCGCCGTGTATATGAGAGATAGGAATTCTTGATACCATCGCCGCTTGAGTAGCTGCTAATATTTCAAAACGATCGCCTAATACAACAATAATATCTGGTCTTAACGCTTGATAGGCATCAGCAAATCCTATTACACCTAAACCAATTGATTTTGTGATCGCAGCTGGTGTATCCCCTGATAATAACATGTCAATTTTTTTATCAATTACAAAACCATCGTTCTCTATTTGACGAAAGGTTAATCCGAATTCAGGTGATAAATGCATGCCTGTCACAATTAGTTGTAATTCTAGTTCATCGTCTTTCTTAATTTTATTCATCAATGAATATAATAAACCATATTCAGCTCGTGTACCTGTTACTACACAAATTTTACGCTTCATTCCTTATCCCTCACTTACTGGTGTGCTTGGAATATTTATTATTAAGTTCTTTAAATTATCCGTTGTTGATAAGTCTGCTTTAGGCATATATGAATATGGTTTCAGCTCATGTAGTGGTGTCCAAATAGGTCGACTCATTACACCTTGATCATTTAAAAAATCTAGAACTTCATCTCTATTATAGGTATGGTCTAGTATTAATGTTTGCAACCAATAATTGCTTTTAGTATGTTCAGGTTCCTTAAATAATCGAACTCCTGTAAGATCATCAACAAGTTTTTCATAGACAAATGTAATCTTTCTTTTTTGCTCAATAAATAATTGCATTTTTTCAAGTTGTGCACATCCTAATGCAGCATTAATATTTGGTAAACGATAGTTGTAACCTACTTCATCATGGTTATATACCCACCGATGGGGAATTTTTGCTGTTGTAGTTATGTGTTTTGCATAATCAGCAATGTCCTCATCATTCGTCAAGATTGCTCCTCCACCACCGGTTGTAATAATTTTATTACCATTGAAGCTAAGAGCACTCACTTTTCCGAAACTTCCTGTATGTTTCCCTTTATAATACGATCCAAGGGATTCTGCTGCATCTTCCACTAGTATCAAATTATATTTTTTACAAATTGCCTGTAGCTCATCTAACTCCACTGGATGCCCAAAGGTATGCATTGGTACAACTGCACGAATTATTCTACCAGTTTCCTTATTAATAAGATGATCTCCTTTATAGTCACCAATCTGTAAAATATGGTCTTCTAACTTTCCAGGATCAATCCCTAACGTATTTTCAGAAACATCTACAAAATGTGGAACTGCGCCTAAGTAAGAAGCTGCATTAGCAGTAGCAACAAAAGTTAATGCAGGCATAAACACTTCATCGCCTGCCTTTACACCCGCTACTTTTAATGATACATGAAGAGCTGCAGTACCGTTAACGACTGCAATAGCTCGTTTAACACCAGTAAATTCTGCTAATTCTTTTTCAAAACGCTCTACATATTTACCAACTGATGATACCCAACCTGATTTGACACAATCTGTCACATAATCTACTTCTACATCTGTAAAAGTAGGTTCGTGAAGTGCTACAAAATCTTTTTCATACATCTTTTTTACTTCAGAAGTAAAGGTTAACCATTCGTTTCTCATATGTTATACACATCCGTTTTATATGATGCTAGATTTTCAGACTTGGTAAACCATTCAATCGTCTCTTCCAACCCTCTTCTAAAACCTTCTTTTCCTCCAAAAGAGGGCTCCCAACCAAGTAATTCTTTTGCTTTTTTATTTTCTGCCCATAAACGCTCAACTTCACTTTTTTCTGGTCTTAAACGTTCATCATCTGTTTCAATTTTCAAATTCACATTCATAATATTAGCAATCATTTCAGCTGTCTCACCTATAGTAACCTCATAATTTGAGCCAATATTAATCACTTCACCAATAGATTTCTCACTATTCATTACCGAAATAAAACCACTTACTGTATCTTTGACATAATTAAAATCACGAGTAGGGCTGATAGCTCCTAATTTTATTGTTGATTTTCCTGAAGCAAGCTGTCCAATAATAGTAGGAATTACTGCTCTTGCTGATTGTCTAGGGCCATATGTATTAAATGGACGAATTATAGTTATAGGAGTATTAAAAGAACGATAAAAAGACAACGCCATTTGATCCGCACCAATTTTAGATGCAGAATACGGTGATTGTCCTTGAAGTGGATGCTTCTCATCAATTGGAACATATAAAGCTGTTCCATAAACTTCACTAGTAGAAGTGTGCACTACTTTCTCTATTTCTAGTTCTCTTGCTGCTTGAACAATATTAAGCGTACCCTTAATATTTGTATCTACATAGGTATCTGGCGAGTGATAAGAGTAAGGTATCGCAATGAGTGAAGCTAAGTGTAAAACGTGTGTACAGCCTCTCATTGCTTCCTTTACTCCATAGGGGTCCCGAATATCCCCAGCAAAAACATCTAAATTGTTTTTTATTTTCGATGGAGATTTATCAAGCCATCCCCACGAATTGAAAGAATTATAATATACAAATGCTCGTACATCATAGCCTTGTGTAACAAGAGCTTCTGTTAAATGAGAACCAATGAAGCCGTCAGCACCAGTTACAAGAATTTTCATCATTTCACCCTTCTTCATTTCTTATTTTTCCGTCTTAAAAGCTACAATTCCTAATTGAATAGCCTCTTCAAAAAAACTTGCCGCTTCATATTCAAATAAATCTGCTAATAAATTCTCATCTTGTTGCTCTAAAACAATATTAATTTCCTTTAATAGTTCTTTCATTTTTTGGCTATTCAATAAAATTAAGTAATCATTTCTTTCGAGAACATTTATAGAATCATTTATCCATTCCATTCCTTCCACAAAATCTCCAATAGAACAGTAAGCTTCATCCCGTTTGTTAAGCCTTAAATATTCTGCTATTTTAATACATCCTTGTGGAATTTTAGATATGTATTGATTTAAGCTTTCAATTAATTCTTTTAATTCTTTTTCAATGTCTAGTTCCATCATAATCTCTCCTTATCAAGTTGTATCCATACCGGAGATTCTAATAATCCCAAAAGATACTTTTGAATATATTCAATGTAAATCTTAAACTTTTTTATCATTTCGACACGCTCTTGGTTTGTTTCAAAGTTATCCTCAAAACCATATTCAAACATATTATTGATAGATTTAGTAGTAGAATAAAGCATATTTAAAATATGAGTTTCTAATACCTCATTTTCTCTCAAAGATTTTATTAAAAGCAATACTTTTTTTAAGTCTTTTAATGATACTGCAGACAAATTCATTTGATTTATTTTGCGAACAGCATAATCAACATCCTTCTTACACGCTTCAATTTTGCTCAAAAAATCTGCTGAATAGGTGTAATTTAGATTAACTTTATCTTCAGATCGATTAATCCAACTTTTTTCAATCTTATTACCCAATTCGATATCTTCTGAATTAATATAAGGTACATCTTTAATTTTTGCCCCATCTTTTGCTAAATTATAAATCTGAAGCTTTGAATTAGTTTTAGTGATAATAGAAACAACATTATTAAAACTCTCTAAAGTTGAGGCTAAACCAAATGTAGTATGAGTCACACTACCATTATTTGACTCTACTTCAATCGTTTCTCCAAGTTTTTTCATATTAGCATGTTCACTAACACCTGATGCATAGTACTGTCCATTTGCCAAAGCTAAATCCTGTCCGACCATATATACATTCTTGGCACCAAGAAAATGAGATAATAATAATGAGTATAATGCTACAGACGGCACATTTGGAACATTTAGTAGATCCTTACGTTCGGTAGCCGTTATGGAGTCTTGAGCAAAATTTGTAACAAAAATTTCTCCTTTGTGATTCTTTAAGATTGAGTGATTTGTAGTTCCTGTAGTAATAATAGGGCCAGTATACTGTGTTTTCTCAAAATGTGCTGTATAGTTAATTAAGGAGCCATCCATAATTGTAACAAAGTCGGGCATAATATTATTGTTGATTAAACCATTTACCGCTGAACCTGAAGCAATGATATAAGCTGAATCAATATTCTTCTTCATAAAATCAATATGATCCGACATGGAAGGGCCCGAGGAAACAAGAATTACATCTTTATCGATAAAATTATCCCTAATTTCCAAAATAGATCTTGCTTCTTTAGTTATGGAAAGATTTAATATAGGCTCGGTTATCCACTCAAATTTAAAATAGTTTTCTGTATTTTTATTAATTGTAGCAGTTACTATACCCATTTTTATTTTTTCAACTATTGGGGAAAGTAGCCCTGCATTTACCCTATCATAGTTTGGATGTATTAATACTTCACAATCCATTCCCATAGAGTTTCTTATTGCACCACTTAACTCTAAATAATTTAATTTGGAATTATAAAAGAGATTAATATTCTGTTCCTTTAAAGTTTCTATGTACTCATCAGAGTAATTAATTTCATCAAAAACTTCTAAAATATAAAACTTTGATTTATATTTTTTATTTAATAGATATTCTAAAATTGTCCCATTTCCACTTCCAATAATAAAATAGAACATATTATTATTGATTGGTTGGCAAAAACGTTCAATCTCTTTTAGTGGAGATATTTCTGAATTTAGTGGTATGATTTTGTTCGTTTCATTATCAAATATTTTTATTACTTCAATTTCTCTTTTATTTAGTTCTTTTGTAACTTTATACATACAATCCCTCATTCGTTCTTCTAAGGAAAATAAAATTCACCTAATATTTTTTTAATATAGCAGCTAGTTTAGTTCTTCTATGTAATATACTTTATAAAAAAAGCTGAAGCTATAAGCTTCAGCTTTTTTTAATTACTAATTATTATTGTAGTAATTGAAGTACGCCTTGTGGTTGTTGGTTAGCTTGAGCTAACATAGATTGTGCAGCTTGAGTCAAGATATTGTTCTTAGTGAACTCCATCATTTCTTTAGCCATATCAACGTCACGAATACGTGATTCAGCAGCAGTTAAGTTTTCAGAAGTTGCACCAAGGTTATTGATTGTATGTTCCAAACGATTTTGGATAGCACCAAGATCAGAACGTTGAGATGAAACAGTTTTGATTGCAGAATCAAGTAAAGCAATTGCACTGTTTGCACCTGATTGTGTTGCAACACTAACAGCGTCGATACCTAATGCTTTAGCGCCCATTGTAGCAACTGAAACTGATAAAGTTTGTCCTGTGTTAGCACCGATATGAATTAGTTTACCTGTGAATGTTCCATCTAATAATGATTGAGTGTTGAACTCAGTGTCAGTAGAGATACGTGTGATTTCAGTAGTCAATGCTGAAATTTCTTTTTGAAGTTCTTTACGGTCATCATCAGTATTTGTATCATTTGCAGATTGTACTGATAATTCACGCATACGTTGTAAAATTGCATGAGTTTCGTTAAGAGCTCCCTCAGCTGTTTGGATTAAAGAAATACCATCTTGAGCGTTTTTAGTAGCCATATCTAAACCGCGGATTTGTCCACGCATTTTTTCAGAAATAGCAAGACCAGCTGCATCGTCTCCAGCGCGGTTGATTTTGAATCCTGAAGAAAGTTTTTCTAAGTTTTTAGCAGATGAACCTTGATTAGCTGTTAAGTTTCTGTGTGTGTTTAAAGCTGAAATATTGTGTTGAATTCTCATTGTGAGATTCCTCCTTGAATTTTGGTTTATTTAGGTCCACGTCCTTGTGGAATTTGTTTGGCATTACAAGGTCGGCCGCCCCATTTTTGCCTTACATAAATAGTATCGTACTAATCTTTAAATGTTTAATAGTTTTTAAATATTTTTTTTCGAAAGTTTTTCAATTAACGATTTAGAAACATTTAAAGCTTCTTTATTTTGTTGTTGGATACTTTCGTATACTTCAGAACGATAGACTTTTACGTTTTTCGGAGCAATAATTCCTAGTTTTACTTGGTCACCCTCCACGCTAAGTATCTTCAATTCAATTTGATCGCCAATCATGATAGATTCGTCTTTTTTTCGAGAGAGTACGAGCATTAGGCGTAACTCCCTTCGATAGGGAATCTTAATGGATATGTGTTTGCGTCTTGTAAGACAAGTTGTTTCGCAATCTTTTGTTTGTGGTTAATGATAACTGGTGCTTGCAAGTTTAAAGTTGAACTATTAAAAGGTTCTTTTAAAGTTACTATTGAGTATGTGATTAAATCCTCTGACGCTTTAATTTGAAGTTCTTCTTTGTCTTCCTCAGCTAAATCAAATGCATAGTCTTTTTTAAAGATAAATGGCAGAGCAATTACGAAGCCTATTTCTTGCTCTTTTATTGACTGTAATACAGCAAATGCTGAGTCTTTTTCTAATGGTAGTATGATAAATTCTTTTATTTGTTCGAATCCTGGAAGTCCGTTGGGAAATTGGATGATTTCTTTTTCCTCTATTATAACTTCTCCTAAAAATTTTGTTTCGATATTCATAATTTGCTCCTTTTAGACAATTACGTCTATTTCTATCGATGGGTTTTGTAACATATAACCTGACACTATACCTGGTGTGTACACGTGAATTGGTTTATTTACTTGGGCACTAATTTTCGCTTTTTGGGTTTGGACATTAATATCTAATTTTGCAGGAGTGTAGTCCAGTTTAACAGAATCTACAGAAGGAATAAAATCTATTCCTAGTTTCGCTGGCACAGGGAATGAATTTTTCTTCGCAATCGCAGGAATTGCATTCTTATTATGCGCAATGTCCATCATTTGGTTACCTTCGCTCGCACGTCTTGCAATTCCTTCCATTACTTTTTGCCGTCCTGCTTGTGCATATTTTGCAGAAGATTCTAAAGGGCCAATCATCCCTACATCTCTACGGGCTTGGGAAGAATCAATTCTCATAAATCCTTGCTTAGTTTCAATGTCAATAATTGCAGCAGGTTGTTCAATATGTTGAGTTGCTTTTGGCTGACGAATTATCTGTTTAGCGTCTTCAATGTTCAGACCTAATTTAGCATCGGTTGTTCGAATTTGTATTTGTGGAAAATCCATTTAATCTCACCTCTAAATAAAGCGTTTGAACAAATTGTCCAAACGCCTTTTTATTATCGAATAAAGTCTACTAATGTTGATTGGATTATTTTAGCACCTACCGAAAGGGCAGCTTGGTGAATAGACTCTTGTGTGATCATTTCAGTTATAACACGCTCATAATCAATATCCTCATTGTCAGATAATTGCTTCGTTACAACTACTTCTTGCGTTGCAAGTCGATTAATCATCATTTCTACACGATTTTGTCGAGCCCCAATATCTGCTCTATTCTCTAATACCGTGTTTTGAGCAGAGCTAATCTCACTCAAACGATTTCCAATTGTTGTTCCATCTGCTCCAGTAGACAAATCCTTTTGGATGTTAGTAAGCATATCGTCAATTTGAGCAAACATTTTAACCGCGTCTGTGTTTATATTTAAATTAACACCATCATATACTTCTACCTCAACTGAATTTGTATATCCGCTTGAAGGAGGAGTAGCTGCTATGGAACCTCCTATTCCAAGTGTAGGATCTATAATTACCCCAGCAAAAGTATCGTTTGTACCATCATTTGAAAATACCGGACTCAACGTATTAGTCCCACTAAACAAATACTTTTCTCCAACTTTAGTATTTGCTAAATCACGGATTTGTAATTTAATTTGATCTATTTCTTTTTTCATTTTCTCACGATCTTCATCCGTATTCGTATCGCTCGCTGCATTTGTAACCAATTCTTGCACACGGCGAAGTGCTATCCCTACATGATCAAGTGTATCATCCGAAGTATCTAGCCAGTTTTCCACTTCTCCCATATTCCGTTTGTATTGTTCTACTTTATTTAAATTTGTACGATAGCCAATCCCTTTTACAGCGACAACTGGGTCATCTGAAGGACGAGTAATTTTCGAACCCGAGTTTATTTGGTTTTGTAGCTTTCCCATTTTGGAGTAGCTATTTGATAGGTTACGAAGCATATTGCTGGAAAGCATTGATTGTGTTACACGCATTTATTTATCCCCTTCCTATAAGCCAACTCGACCCATGCCGTTAATTATTTTATCTAAAGTTTCATCTATAACTGTAATCATACGTGCATTTGCATTGTATGCTTGTTGGAATGTAATCATATTTGTCATTTCTTCGTCTAAAGAAACAGAGCTTACTGATGCACGATTATTTGCTACAGTAAGTAGAATCGTTCCTGAATTTGTTTGAAGACGATTCGCCTGCTCCCCATCAACGCCAAGTTGTCCGATAATTCCTTGATAGAAAGACTGAATCGTTGCACCATTTAAATCAGTTAACTTATTAAATTTCATGTTTGCAAGTTTGATTGCATTTTTTCCGTTACCTGCTTCTCCTTGAACGTCAGAAACAGCGATTAGATTTGGATTCTTAATAATATCATCAAGTACCTTTATTCCAGAGGCTCCTGTCCCCTCAAAAAAATCTTGGCCAGCTGTACTTGCAGTCGTTCCGTCCGCTAGTGTAAAGCCCATTTTATGGAGATCATTGAATTCCTTAATGAATGCATTAGCCATTGTATCTAATTTTGCTAATGTATCTGTGAAATATCCAGTTGGAGGGTTTCCATGACCGAATGAATCTATTAATGATACTAGTTTTCCTTTAGACGGAGCTAGTTGATTGTAACTGATTGATCCTCCTCCTAAGCCGGTAATTTTAATTTCATTGAATCCCGCAGTCAGATCTGTTCCATCCAATTTGTTATTAGATGTGTCCATAATATCAAGTTGGGCAAAGTCTTTCCCTTTTACTAAGTCTATTTTAGAACCGTCAGCTAGCTTAATGCTTACATTCAGACTACCTTCTGCAATTGCAAGGGCATTTCCACCAGACTTAACACGTTCTGTTTCTATCGGGAAGTATTGCGATAACTCATCTATTAGCACATCACGTGCATCATACAAATCATTTGGCATATATCCATTAGGTTCAATGGCTTGAATTTGTTCATTAATAGATGCAATTTGTTTTAATATGGAATTTATATCATCTGTGGATACTTTAATTTCATTCCCGACATTCCCTTGAATATCAGATAATTGTTTATGTGTGTAGTTAAACGAATCTGCTAGATGAAGTGCACGTTGTATTACAACTTTACGTGTTGCAGCATTCTCAGGACTCGCACTTAAGTCATGTAAAGAGCTCCAAAATTGATCGAGAGCAGCATTCAAACCATAGTCAGAAGGCTCTGTTACTATATCCTCTATTTGGCTAATCGCATTTGCTCTCGATTCCCAATACCCAAGTTTTGTTGTTTCTTGGCGATATTGACGGTCTATAAATTCGTCGCGAATACGTTGAACAGATTGGGCTTGTACTCCTGTTCCTAGATGACCCGCTATTTTAGGAGCATTTAAGCCTGTGCCTGGATAGCCTAGAGTTGCTTCCATATTTACACGTTGACGTGAGAATCCAAGTGTGTTGGCGTTTGAGATATTATGCCCTGTTGTATATAGAGCTGATTGTTGCGTGAAGAGTCCTCGTTTGCTTGTTTCTAATCCCATAAATGTAGAGCCCATGGGTTCGCCTCCTTAAGCTTGTGAATCGAAGTAGGTTTTGTCTTTTGAGGGACCTTTTACTTCGGTTTTCGAGTAGTTTATTTGGTCTGGTTTTGGTCGTAACATATCTAGTGTCATGTTGACAAATTGAAGAGATTGAAATGTTAGCTTTTGGTTCAGATCGTTCTGATGCTTTAATGTTTCCAACGTTAAAAGTAGCTTATTTCGTGCTTCTTTTAATAATTCTTTGTCCTCTAATGTTTCAGCGGCATCTATAACAAGCGCAACAGTTGGGTTGTCAGTAGGAGCAATTCCTTTTGCTCGAAGGTAATCCGTTACCTCTAATTGACGCTGTTGTTCAAGCTGAGAAATGCCTGCTACGTGTGCCTGCTCGTCCTTGAGCAGTTGGTTTAGACTGTCCATGTCTCCAGTTTTGATGGCTTCTGTTTTTTTGTATGCAATTTCTAGTAAACTTTTGTGAAGCATTTCAAGTTTTGTTAGAGCTTGCAAAATCTTTTCAATGGACATGGTTTTGAGCTCCTTCTACATACGGTAATAAGTGAGAATATTCGATGCTAATTGTTTTGCATCTACTTTGTATGTTCCTGCATCAATATCTGCTTTGATAGCAGCAACTCGTTCTGCTTGTTCTACCTCAATTGGAGATTTTGTTTGCATGCTCTTTGCAGCTGATGAGATTTCTAGTTGATCGGCTGTTGGTCTTGTTGTGTTTTGTGCTTTTTCCGTTTGTAGTTGGTTGCGTTTATATGGATTTACTTGGTTTAATGCTATATTTGAAATTTTCATGTTTCTATGTCCTCCCTTCTCCTTTTAGTGTCTATAACTTATTTCGGTTAGAAATTTGAAGTGTTTAGATTAATTTAGATGAAATATATGGAATGCGGTAATCTTCATCCCTGTCACAGTGACACTGGAGCCATTCTGTAGATGCTGTGACACCATAAAACTACACTCCTTGATTAATAGTTAGAGGATAAAATGTGAGAATTTGAGGAAGAACTGACTTTCTATACCTAGGATATTTTTGTCCGGTCACATTTTCTGTTATGTGGTCATAAATATTTCTATCCGGTTGTATTTTCTGTTATACGGTCATAAATATTTCTATCCGGTCGTATTTTCTGTTATACAGTCATAAATATTACTATCCGGTCGTATTTTCTGTTATACAGTTTTACACATGGACGCAGGAGCGGGAAAATAATAAAAGAGACAGTAGACAAGCTCGATTTTTATCGAGTTTGTCTACTGTCTGAAAATGCTACGATCGATAGGATTTATTTTTGTTTATGATAGGTATTTTCGTGGGTATTAACTTTTTCTCTGAATTCTAATGCTGCGTCTAATTGACGAAGTCCAGATTTTATATCTTCCGTACAGTCTTTGCATAACTTTCCTTGCGTTGTTAGTTTTCCACAGTTATCACATGGGTAGCCAAGGTTTGGGAACATGGCTGGTTGTAATCTGCCTTTTCGAACCCATTTATGTAGAAGGGATTCTTCTACACCTGTTACTTCGACGATTCGTTCGACAGTTGCAGCCCGATTTTCACGTTTACGTAAGAAGCGGTAGACGATCTCGTATAGTTTTTCTTCATTCATCGAGCATTTGTTGCATACTTCTCTTATTCCCGTATAGTTAAAAAATTCGCCGCAGGTCGGGCAATTTTTCAATTCTCCCATGGTGGATCCCTCCAAGTTCAAGTAGCTTTACTTTTATATCGGCAATCTATCCTTTAATTAAAGTGATCGCATCAACTCTTTTAGCTCCGGCTTCCTTTAATACTTTTGCGGCATGGTGAATGGTAGTACCTGTTGTGTAAATATCATCGAATAAAATATAGTTTTGTGCCTCTATTTTCTCTTTCACTTCAAATAAAGGACTAGCTTGTAACCGCTCTTTTTTCGTCTTTTTCCCTTGTTCACTTGTTGCAGTTTTAGCGAGTAGTTGTTTGAAAGAGATTCCTGCATAATTTAGCAGTTCGTCGACTTGACCAAATGTTCTTTGAAGTAGCCTTTCTGGATGCATTGGAATTGGTACGACTGTTCCTTCACCTGCTTCAAATGCATGACGAACCTCTTCTGCGAATACTTGAGCGAGTGCCACATCTTGCAAAAACTTATATTGATGTAAATAACTTTTCATTGCTTCGTTGTAGGAATAGAGTGTTTTGACTGATTCTACCGCTCCTTCGTAGTGAGTTCCTTTGAAATCCGTGAAATCAATTTCAGGGTTGGAATTTTCAAATTTACTTAGACATCGGTTGCAGGCGGTAGGTTCTATTTCATATATAAATAACTTTCTCCAAGTTGGTGGCGATTGAAAAATGCTTCCACAAATTAGACAATTCATTCTTTATTCCACCCTTCGATTGCGGCTTTTGCTTTGTCCATTTCGTGAGTAATGCCGTGGTGGAAGAATACGATATCACCGCTCGGGTATTTGAATGAGCGTCCTACTCGTCCACTAATTTGGATGAGTGCGCTTGATGTGAAGATTTTTTGTTCTGCTCCAACGACCGCTACGTGGACATTCTCAATCGTTATGCCTCGTTCTAAGATGGTTGTTGTGAGTAGACCTGGTACTTTCTTTTCACGAAGCTGCATAACAATTTCTTTTCGTTCCGGATGTTCTGCGTGAACTCTTGGTAAATCTCCCGGGAAGTTTTCAAGCATTTCAATAGTAGGTAAGAAAACGAGAAACGGGATGTTACTTTTTGTTTTTTCTATAATCCATTGCTGGAGTTTAATTGGAACTTTCCCCTTTTTCAATTGTCTAGTGTATCCCCATAATGCGCAATATCTTGGGACTGGTAAGTCATAGCCGTGATATCTACGTGAAAGGATAGATTGGTTAGTTGTTTTCAATGATTTGGTAGGAGTGGCTGTTACATAATGGATGGCAGCATCTTTTTTTGCAGCTTTTTTTACAGCTCGTTGCAACGTTTCGTCAGCGTAATACGGGAATGCATCTGCTTCGTCGACAAATACGACATCGAATGCATTTTCAAAACGGTAGAGCTGATGTGTTGTTGCCAGCACTAAATCTGCAAAGCCTTCTTGGTCAGGCGCACCACCGTATAATGCGTGAATGATTGTTTTTGGGAATACTTTTTGAAAGCGTGGGAATAGTTCTAGGATGACATCGGTTCTAGGAGCTGCTACGCAAACTCTTTTTCCTTCTTGGAGGGAGGCAAAAATGGAAGGAAAAAGTAGCTCGGTTTTTCCTGCTCCGCAAACTGCGTGCAATAAATGGGATTTGTTTTGTTGGACGCTTGTGAGAAGCTCTTCACTTGCTTTTTGCTGAAGAGGCGTTAGTTGTCCGCTCCAGTCAAAGATATGAACGTTCGCGCCGCGAGCAGGACGCTTGTCCCAAAGTAGGAGCTCTGAACAACTACTCACCCGACCCATCCGAATGCAATGGCGGCAATAGATGCATTTTTTGTTACATCGTGCACAGTGAAATGTGTGAAATAAAGTTTGGTTTGTGTTGTGGCATCGGTTACAGACGTTCTTCTTTAATTGCCAAAACAAAGAATTGTTTATGGCTGTGTCAATACCGGGTTTGAGGTGGATGTGGCCGCTTTCGATGTGAGCGTCGATGACTTCGTGCGGGAATGGGGTATGTTCGCGAAGCCATATGCGACCTGTTAGAAATTGTTGTAATTGTTTGTTCACGGGCATTCTCCTAACTGATTGGTTTACGATAAGTTTACTGAATGTTGCGATGAATTGAAATGGTAAAAAAGCCCCCGACATGATTGTCGAGGGTATTTGAGAAATTATTTGGATGTTTCCATCATAAAGTAAACACTTGTAACGAGCCACTTTCCGTCTTCTTTTACGAATACTGTGATTTGGCGTCCATTGCGTTCGAGTTTTGCACCAGTCGATGGTTGTACGAGATTGGTTTTTAGATTTGCAAATACTTGTGCATTATTTTCATCGTATTTAATGATGGTCGTATTTTCTGCTGTACGAGTAATGTCATATTCTTTGAACGCTGCTTGGACGTCCGTTTTTTCGGTTTCATAGTTGAAGCCTTCTGGTTTTTTGGAAATAGTTTTCATGTAGCGGTCGATATTTTCTTCATTGAAAGCATCCATGTATTCGTTGAATGCTCCCATGATGGCTGCTTTTTCTTTTTTCGGGACATTAGTGGCTTCTTCAATATTACCTCCAGCCATTTCGAAGCCGACTTCTGATTTATCTTTTGCTCCGTGATCTGTCACCGATTGGGCATCGGAAGGCGCAATGTCATTAGCGGATCCTGAGTTTGTTACTTTTTCTTCGTTGCTATTGCAAGCAGCAAGTGCGAATACAGTTGCTGTAAGTATTAATATGTGTATAAGTTTCATCTAGTTCTCCTCCTGCTGAGGTTATTTTGTCATAACTAAGACGAAAACTCAAATATTTGGTTCCATTTTAAATAGGTAGAATTTTCTATTAAATGGATGTATTATGTAGGTAGATTGGAGGTGAATTTTTGAGAAAAGAGCATCATGCATTATTGAAGAGATTATCTGATGTGCAAACCGTTGAATTTATACAAGATGAGATTAGAAAAATAGTGGCCGGTGAGCGAGGTGAGAATCGACTTGTTCAGAAGCTTGCTGAGTTACGGTTAGCAGGACCAGTGAAGATTTTTCCCAATGTGAGTCTAGCTATTGGAGAGTGGAAAGTACAAATCGATTGTCTCATTGTTACGGATCGCTGTTTTATTGTGTTGGAATCTAAAAATTATAGCGGAGATTTGTATGTAGATTTAGAAACCGAAGAATTTTATAAAATTACGGAGGAGGGAATAGAGATTTCGTTACCAAACCCTTATTTTCAGCTTATGAAGCATATTCGTTTTATTAAAGATTATTTCGGAAAAGACGTTCCTAACTTGAAAGTGACAGGAGCAGTTTTAATGACTGCCAAATCGGGTAGAATTCGGAGGAAACCTCCCCACTATCCATTTTATAAATTAGAAAGTGTGAATGAAAAAGTGATTCATATGTATAACCATTCCAATTCCCTTCAGCTATCTACTGAGCAATTGCAGACGATTGAGCAAATAATTCAAACGGAGCAAACCCCGTTCACTTATCCCCCATTATGTGAACATTATCATATCTCACCAAAAGTTTTAATTCCTGGAGTTGAATGCCCGCATTGTGGAGTGTTGGGGATGAAGCGCTTTACTACTACATGGACATGCTTAGCTTGTAAGAAAAATGATCGCTATGCGCACATATCAGCTGTAAATGACTACTTTTCATTAATAAAAATGGAGATCACAAATAAAGAGTTTCGTAAATTTTGTGGGCTTGAATCTATTTACTCTGCATCTCGCATGCTGAATAGTATGAATTTAGAATCATATGGATCAGGTCCAGCAAGATATTTTGCACAACGTAAGGATAATTGAAAGATTTTTATTACTCGCAACATTTACTTGGTTATTCGCAATGTCTTGTTGTTTTGCGCAATGTTTCGGTTACTCGCAGCATCGGGGGGATTTCTCGCAATATAGATGGCGTTACTCGCAACATTTACTTGGTTATTTGCAATGTTTTAATGCTTTTACGCAATGTTTCGGTTATTCGCAACATCGGGGGGCTTTCTCGCAATATAGATGGCGTTACTCGCAACACTTACTTGGTTATTCGCAATGTTTCGGTTATTCGCAACATCGAGGGAATTTCTCGCAATATAGATGGCGTTAATCGCAACATTTACTTGGTTATTCGCAATGTTTCGGTTATTCGCAACATCGGAGGGATTTCTCGCAATATAGATGGCATTACTCGCAACATTTACTTGCTTACTCGCAATGTTTTGGTGATTTTGCGCAATGTTTCGGTTACTCGCAACATCGAGGGAATTTCTCGCAATATAGATGGCGTTACTCGCAACATTTACTTGGTTATTTGCAATGTTTTGATGCTTTGGCGCAATGTTTCGGTTATTCGCAACATCGAGGGGATTTCTCGCAATATAGATGGTATTACTCGCAACATTTACTTGCTTACTCGCAATGTTTTGGTGCTTTTGCGCAATGTTCCGGTTATTCGCAGCATCGGAGGGCTTTCTCGCAATATAGATGGTATTACTCGCAACAATTACTTGCTTACTTGCAATGTTTTGTTGCTTTTCGCAATGTTTCGGTTATTCGCAACATCGGAGGGATTTCTCGCAATATAGATGGCATTACTCGCAACATTTACTTGCTTACTCGCAATGTTTTGTTGCTTTTGCGCAATGTTTCGGTTATTCGCAACATCGGGGGGATTTCTCGCAATATAGATGGTATTACTTGCAACATTTACTTGGTTAATCGCAATGTTTTAACCATTATGCGCAATATATCGGTTAATCGCAACATTTATTGGTTATTTTCAATACTTTGGCTTAAGAAAGCGCATGATGCACTTTCTTAAGCCAATAAAAAAACCTCTTGCAAATGCATGCAAGAGGTTTTCACTATTATCGTACTTCGACCCAACCGTTTTTGATGCCGGTTACTACGGCTTGGGTACGGTCGTTTACGTTCATTTTTTGGAGAATGCTGGATACATGGTTTTTTACTGTTTTTTCAGAGATGAATAGGGTTTCGCCGATTGTACGGTTACTTTGTCCATCTGTTAAGAGTTGGAGTACTTCGCATTCGCGCTTAGTTAGTAAATGGAACGGGCGGCGAATTTCGGTTTGATGGAAGTTTCCTTTATTTTCACGTTCGCTTAGTCGGCGGAATTCTGAAACTAAGTTGCGTGTTACTTTTGGATGTAGGTAAGAACCACCTTTTGCTACTACTTTAATCGCTGAAACGATAGCATTTGCATCCATTTCTTTTAGCATGTAACCTAGAGCGCCTGTTTTTAATGCGTGAGTTACGTAAGACTCATCGTCATGGATTGAAAGCATGATTACTTTTGCTTCCGGGTATTTTTCGATTAGGTCAGCTGTTGCATCTACGCCATTTTTCGTTGGCATATTTATGTCCATTAGGACTACGTCAGGCATGTATTGCTCATATAGACGAAGTACATCATTGCCGTCGTCTCCTTCTGCAATTACGTCAAATGAATCTTCAAAATCTAAAATCCGTTTAACGCCTTCTCTAAAAAGTTGGTGGTCATCTATAATGATTATTTTTGTCATTTTCATTTCCTCCTAGAAAAACTACTGTATTTATTATTCCTCATTTATTGGGATACTAAACAAAAGAGTTGTACCATTACCTGGAGATGAAATAATTTTCATCGATCCTTCCAATAAATCTACTCGTTCGCGCATACCGATTAAACCAAATGATTTATCTTTCGCAACATTTGGATCAAAACCTACCCCATTATCTTTGACGATAATGTTTATTTTTTGTTTCAACCATTCAACTTTTACCCATGCCTCTTTAAACTTCCCGTGTTTTAATCCGTTTGTTAAAGATTCCTGTATTAATCGGAAGATGGCAACTTCAAAATTAGTATGCAATCTTTGTTCTTCTCCATAAGATTGAAAATGTATTATACTTGTAGGATTGTATTCTTCTATTGTCGATAAATACTTTCTAAGCGTAGGAACAAGTCCCAAATCATCGAGTGCCATTGGGCGAAGATCATAAATAATTCGACGAACTTCTGAAAGTGCATTTCGAACCATATCTTTAAGTTCGATAATTTCTTTCATTGCTTCGTCTCCCCCACGCTGCTCATATGTAAGGTTGATTAAATCTGTTCTAAGTAACACATTCGCAAGCATTTGAGCTGGACCGTCATGAATTTCACGCGAAAGTCTCTTGCGTTCTTCTTCTTGGGCTTCAATAATTTTCAAGGTAAAATCTTGTTTGATTTTTGCATTTTCAAGGGCTTCGCCAACTTCTTTTAAATCGGAAGTTAAATAATTAATCACAATATTTACTTGATTGACTAGTTGATCTGCTCGCTCTATCATTTCGAGAAGACCTTGTAATCTGCGCTCTAACTCATCTCTTCGCTGCCTAAGTTGTCTTTCTTCCGTTCTTTTGATGAGTAGATTGATTTGAATATCATTCGCAGTTTCATATGCATTCCTAATTTGTGGTTCATCGTACGTTTCAAAGTTTTTGGATACTTCAGCTAAACGATTTCGAGCTAATCTCGATTTTGCTTCTAACAAATCCCCTTCAATAATGACTGCTTCAATTTCTCCACGAATTATTTCTAGTTCAAGTTTCATTTCTTCGAAGTTTTCTCGGCTTTGTTCGCTTATAATGAAGATATCCTTTTTCGAATGATCCATTACTTCAACCATTCGTTCGAAAATAACATCTAACGATTGTGCTTCTATCATCTTTTTCGTCATATGTTCTTCTCCTTTGTTGAGCAAATGAGTCTAAATTCATTCTTACTAACAATCCCTATTATAGCACTTATATACTAAAAATAAATTAAAATTAGTTTACAACTATGTTTCAAATAAATCGAGGAGGCAATTTAAAATGAGAAACAATTATCTAACTGTCAAAGGATTTGGAGAAAGTGAGATTATTATTCAAAAATCTCGCTTCTTAACCTACGTGGAACGAGCCGAAACCGAGGAAGAAGCAATTCATTTTATTAATCTTATCAAACAAAAGCATCGAGATGCTAATCATAACTGTTCTGCCTACATAATAGGGGAACATGATAACATCCAAAAGGCGAATGATGACGGTGAACCTAGTGGTACTGCCGGTTTTCCAATGTTAGAAGTCCTCAAAAAACAAGGATTAAAAGATACCGTTGTCGTGGTAACTCGATATTTTGGTGGTATAAAACTTGGTGGAGGTGGCCTGATTCGAGCTTACGGAAAGGCGACCACAGAAGGAATTGATGCTGCAAAAGTTGTAGAACGTAAGCTACATCACTTGATGAAAGTATCGATTGACTACACTTGGTTAGGAAAAGTTGAGAATGAAGTTCGAAGTTCTGAATATCTTCTCAAAGAAATAGTATATGCAGATTCTGTCGAAGTTTTCATTTATATACAAGCAGAAAATGAGTCAAATTTTGTAACCTGGATAACTGAAATAACAAATGGACAAGCGAAACTACAAATTGTCGAAAAAGAGTTTTTGGAATTTGAAGTAAATTGATTTATACTTTTTACAAGGGGTGGTAAATACATGAAAAAACTTTTCGTAATAATAATCTTCCTTGTAAGTATTAGTATAGGTCCATCTATTTCTACCGCAGCAGGAGATTGTCCAAGTATCGTCTTTTGGGATGGAGTCGAATTAAAGTCAGGTCAAATTGGACGAGTAGTAATACAAAAACCTACAACTATTTATAAAAATGAAAATGGAATTTTAGAAGTTTCTCGAAAAGCAAAGACTGGAGAAAATTTTCGAGTATATGTCAATAAAGGAGCTTATTTTCATCTAGGCGGAGGGTTAGTAATAAAAAATGATTCGTCTGTTCTATACCAAACACCTTCCAAAGGAAAACTGAGCCTACTCAATTGTGTTAGAAATTCTAAAACTTTCTTTACAATTGGTGACTCAAGCTCTTCTGTTTTATCAGAATTAGGAACAGCCAACAAAACCGTCACGAACGAATTTAATGCATCAACATCAATATATCATCAAAACTACAGTAACTTTTACGCAATTAGTTATTTAAACAATAAGATTGCTTCACTTTATACAAAAGATAAAAACTACCAATTTAATGGCATTTCAATAACAAATACAGTCAGCCAAATAGAAAGCAAATTAGGACACAATTATGTAACAACAGGAAATACATATCCGATAGAAATTATTACGTACGATTTACCAACCTATGAAGTTAACTTTTTTATCGATGTCCATAATGACAATAAAATATCTGCCATACTATTATTAGATCACCAGTTGATTAAAAGAAATCCAAATCTATACCCAGTAAAATCAAACGCCTTAGAATCAAGTTACGAATCAATTTTATTTGAATTAACAAACGCCGAAAGAAAAGCGCAAGGAGTTTCCATCTTACAATATTCGACTAACATCTCCAATGTTGCTCGAAAACATAGTGTCGACATGGGCGAAAACGAATATTTCAATCACGAAAATCAGCGCGGTGAATCACCTTTTGACCGTCTCCAAAATGGAGGAATACTATTCCGGAATGCAGGAGAAAATATCGCCATGGGCTATACTAATCCATACTTCGCGCATGAAGCTTTAATGAACTCTCTAGGACACCGTAAAAATATTATTAGCACAAACTATACCCAACTTGGTGTCGGTGTCCATTTTGCCAAATGGACATATGGTTCAATTCCCTACTATACTGAAAACTTTATAAAGCCTTGATTTTGTAAGCCGTCTCTTAAGTTGTACTTATATTAGGAGACGGTTTTTTGTATCGTTTATGGAATGATTTTTCCTGTTGGAGTTATTTATATAGTGGTGTTGCTCTGTTCGTGGGTTGTTCGCTCTTTTCCGGGGCTGGATTACTCTCGTAGCCGAACCATCTACCTTCGTCCATAATCAAAAAGGGTGACCAAGTAAAGTTGGTCACCCTTTTTGTTAGTATTTCTCTATTGTTACACCTTGGTAATAGTGTTTTAGTATGCGGTCGTATGTCCAGCCGGCATCTGCTCGGGCTTTGGCACCGTATTGACTCATGCCGATTCGATGACCATAGCCTTTACCGTTTACGGTAATGGATTGGATACCAGGAGTTGATGCTGTTGAAGAGACAATTCCTTCATTTGTTTGAATGGAGACCGCTCCACTTGGTATCGTTTGAATTCCGGTTGCTGTTTGGACTTGCATATTTGTTAAAGAATTAACTGCCGTTGAGCCAGTTGCCTTTTGCACTGCAAGATTTGTAGTTCCAGTTGGTTTGGTGAAATTGATATCAAACCAGTTTGATTTTAAAGATGCATTGTTCGCATCTAAAAATACACCACGCATAACTGTTTCATTACCTTTAATTGTTTTTTCACCAGCTGAAGTAACGATCGAAACGGATGTAACTTCGCCGTTGGATCCACCTTTTGTAATCTTCACATCTAGTAATTGATCAGTAGACGGATTAAAGCCAAACTTTGTCAAAATATTTGAGGCTGGAATGTTAATGGACCAATTACTATAAGGAGATTTTTCGATTGAATCATCAACAGATACAAAATGTGGTACTTGAGCAGTATCCCAAACATCACCGATATTTGCAGTTCTGCCACCACTAGTAGAGTAATAATATGCTTGTACTAACTTTCCGGCTGATTTAACTACTAAACCAGTTGTTTCATCCACTGCTGTATTTGTACTTTTTTGTTCAGAAGTATAACCTTTATACATTTGATCTTTTGTTGTACTACTTAATATTCCAGATTTACTTAATGTATAGCTTCGCGCAGCCACTGCCTGCGATTTTAATGCTTCAATATGCCAAGAAGCGGGTGATTCATTTGGAATAACACCTTTTAAATAGTTTTCTAAATCTAGTCTGTTGGCAATTTGTACATTTGCACCGGATTTTACGACATTAAAACTACCACGGTACTGTGTTCCAGTCGGTGTTTTCCCAAGTGGTTGATTTACAACTGATCCAACGGTAGCACTTGAAGCGGGTACCCAAGAAGAAATGCCTTGTTCATCTGTAATGGAGTACCAAATTTCCCCGTTTACATTCGTAAATTCATTTACAAAGTAAGCACCTTGAAATGCGTTATACGATTTTACCACTTGATAATCTGTGGTCGCACCTTTTCTTCCATCTGTGTCTTTTGTAAATACAACCATTTTTTCATTGCCAGTCAATGCATGTAAGGCAAAACCATTTGTTGAATACATAGCAGCACCAATTTGATAGATGGAAACTTCTCCATTTACTTGGGAGAAGGTAATTGGCGTATTGGGAAGTGCAAAGAACATTTCTTTTGTTGTTAAGTTTTCTAATTTGTATACGCCATTTAAATTGAGCGATGTGGAAGAAGCAGAATGTACTTCTACCGATACTTGTTTTGGATAGCTTTCTTGTGTATAGGCAAATGCAGTATTTGCTGACAAGAAACTAAGTATCGCTACTGATAAAATGGTTAGTCCTATTTTGAACATCTTATTTCACCTCAGTTAGCGTACTCAGCACCCAACCTTTATTTCCTTTTGCGGTTTGCACATTGTACCATGTTTCGCCACTGGCATTTTTAAATGACCCTAAGTATATTAAGCTGGCTCCTTTTGCTACCAATTCAATTGAGTCATAGTTTGTTGTTGCACCTTTTCTTACGTTAACTGCTTGTTTAGCTATTACATTTGTGGGTATAGAAGTAGTAGGCTTAGTTGTTGTAATATCACCCGAGAATACCCAACCTTTTACAGTAGAAGAAACTTCAACACGGTACCACAATCCGGTAGCTGATTTAAATTGATCAATGACAGTTAGCGCCTTGTCAGCCCCTAATGTTGCTAAAACTTTATAATCACGTGTTGCACCACTATGCACTGTTACACTACTAGCAGAAGTGTAAACTACTTTTGGTAAATCAGTAGGCGGATTTGTTGTAGTTGGTGGTGTTACTATCACATTTCCACCTTCAGCTACTGCTTTTTGTAGTTGTTTAATCATTGCATCTTGATCTGCAAGTTGTTTTTCTAAAGCAGTAACTTTAGTTTGTAATGGGTTTAATTGAGCTTGTACCCACTCAACAGAAGCCAAAAGTAAATTGGAGTCCGCTTTAGTAGAAGTAGGAATAAACATTGAAACTATTAAACTAAGACCGAAAATAGTAGCCAATACACCTAGAAATTTTTTCTTCATCTAATACCTTCCTCACTTTATTGATTAAAATATTTTTCTAAACCTTTACGAATTCCTGAAGCTGCATTCTTTTGGAAAGCCACTGAAGCTAATTGTGCTTCTTCCGTCGGATTTGATATATACGCTAGCTCTATTAATACAGAAGGAAGTTCATTCATTCGGTTTACATAAAAGACCTGTTCTTTAACCCCTTTATTATAAGTACCGATTGTTTTTACTAAATCCGATTGAATACTATTAGCAAGTGCTAAGCTTTTCGGACCATTAAAATTCACGGTCGCATTATAATAAGTGGTAGTTCCTTTTGAAGTTGCATTAAATGAATCTGCATGAATACTAATAAATGCATCGTAATCTGATTTATTGGCAATATCTGTACGCTCATTTAATTCCAAAAATACGTCCGTACTTCTTGTTAGGAGAACAGTTGCTCCTGCAGCCTCTAATTCTGCTTTTAGTGCCTTAGCTGTCGCAAGAGTTACATCTTTTTCTTTTGTCTTATTTGGACCTACTGCACCCGGATCCTTCGCACCGTGACCTGCATCTACAATTATTTTCTTTCCTACTAAACCTTTTGGAACTATTTTAATCGTTAATTCCTTATCAGCATCTCTGATTGTGTACGTATAATTAGCATTGAAAGTGATTAATAAAACAGATGTACCTCCTGTTACTTGTTCAACTTTCATACTGTCGACACCAGTGATTTTTGATTTAATCTCGTTAATTTGTGATAGATTACCATAAATTCTTAATACATTCGAAGATGGCATCGTATAGGTTAACTTAAATTTAGATGGTTTAGACCATACTAGATAGTTTTGTCCATTTCTTACTTCTGTTCTACCATTTATTAATTGGATTGGAGATCCATTAGATAATTCAGATGCTTGAATCCATCCTCTTTTTTCATTTTGTGTTTCAATATTTACCCAACTATTTAATGTACGTAATACTCTTACCGGAGTGTTCAAATTAATTGTATCCACTTTTTTAGATGTTTCACTTGCTGCGCTATATACAGTAGAAGTTTTCGTACCAAACTTCGTTGGAATGTCATCGTTTATCTCAAAATCTGGAATCCAACCTTCAGTACCTTGAGAAGTACGAATATTTATCCAAGCAGTTCCGTCAGAGATTACTTGATTAATCATTGTAAATGAAGTGTTTTTTGGTAACCCTAGAATTACTTTAGAATTAAAGGAACTATCCGTATACATTAATGCATTGAATCGTTTAATTACCCCTGTTTCATCATAGTCTGGAGTCTCAACTGTATTATCGATGATGGAAATGACAGATTGATGTAACCAAGCTTCACCTACACTAGTAATTACTTTAAACCATTTTTCTTGATTTACATCTATGGCATACTCAGTTGATAAGAATACGTCATTTTGTTTTGATTGTGTAACGACATTAAAATCAATACCTGGGCCTGAACGCATATTTGCAACTGGCACTGAAACTTTAATATTTGTATCTATTACAACATGAGCGTTGTCATCTACCGGTGGTTTTTCTGACGGGTCAGGAGTCGAAGATACACTTTCAAATGCATCTGCTGGTATCCATCCTTTTTTTCCAACAGAATAAGTTACTTGGTACCATTTTTCTTTTGTAGCGTTTGTAAATTCTTGGTGAATTAAAAGCTTTGTACCTTCAGCAATGGTTGCAACCGTTTTATAACTTTTTGTAGCACCAGAGTATACGGAGGATTGTTTAATCACCACTTTGCTTGCAATCGATGCTTCCTCAAATGCTGACGCAAGCATCCATCCTTTTTTTCCTGTTGCATAAGTTACCTGAACCCATCTTTCCTTAGAAGCATTTACAAACTCTTGATGGACTAATAGGGTTGTACCAGGTTTGGCAGTAGCAACAATATCATAACTTTTCGTAGCACCTTTATGAATAGTTGCTTGATTGATCACTTTCATCGAAGTTGCGGTCTCACCAGCCGTAGCGTTCAATACGAATAAGTCAGAAATAACCCAACCCTTTTTCCCATTAAATTCTACATTAAACCAAACTTCTTTTTGAGCATTTGTAAATGCACTTAAAACTTTTAACGATGTTCCAGCTGGCAGTGTAGCTACTACTTTATAAGAAGTCGTTGCACCACTTCTCATATTTGCAGCATTTTTCCCTATTTTTTGAGTTGTCCCAACATAGGAAGTGCCAGAAGTTGTAGCACTATCTTTAACAGCGGCAGTGGCTGCTTTCAAAAAGTCCCCAATAATCCAACCTTCTGTAGAATTATAGGAAACTTTGTACCAAACCTCGCCTTTACTATTTTTTTCACTAGCAAGAACGGAGACGATTTGACCTGTATGTACTTTAGTAATACTATTAAACTCGGTTCCAGCTCCTTTTCTCACATTGACATTATCGGCTGTAAGTAAAGCTTTTTTTCCGACAAGTTGATCTACTGCAACCGTTTGAATAGTGGCCGCAAAAGTCGACATTTGAGTACTCCCGAGAACATTGGTTGGCAAAAGGACAGATGTTGCTAAAACAGAAGATGCAATTACTTTTTTCATTTGTTCCTCCTTGAAACGTGTATTTCTTCCATTTTAATAGACAAAATTAGATAAAACAATCCAACGAATGTAATTATATCCAATGTTACAAGAATGTAATATAAATATTGGTAATAAAATATAACCAAATAGTGGTTGTTTTGGACTAATTAAATAATAAAAAGTATGAAAAAATCAAATTGTCTGTAATTGCTAATGTAATAATTTGAACTTTTTTAGCACTTCGAGGCACAGTTGATCGGAAGCAAGTCGAGACCAGTTGTTTTGTCATAAATTGGGCTTTTATGGCACTTCGAGACTAACTTTGAAAAAGCGAGACCAATTCGGGATAAGTCGAGACCAAATTGATCGGTGACGAGACCAGTTTGGGACAATTCGAGACCAAATTGCCCCTAAATTTTCGAGGGACCCCTAAGCAGTCGGTATGTGCCCATTAACTTTGTCTATCTGCCCATATCTCGGTGTTATATGCCCCTAAATTCGAGGGACCCCTAAACAGTCGCTATGTGCCCATTAACTTTGCCCATCTGCCCATATCTCGGTGTTATCTGCCCCTAAAATTTTCGCTGGACCCCTAAACAGTCGCTATGTGCCCATTATCTTTGCCTATCTGCCCATATCTCGGTACTATCTGACCCTAAATTTTCGCTGGACCCCTAAGCAGTGCTAAATTTTCTTGTTAGTTACTACTTACTTAATGGATTGTAGTGAAAGGTGGCGACTCCAGTCGGAGGCCAACAGGATGTTGGTCACGAAGGCGTTGCCACACGATGTGGTGCTCTTAGCCTTTGTTCCTCTGGGAGACAGATGTGCCATCACAACGAACGCGTAGTGGTGCCCCCGCGGAACGCATCCACCTGAAACGGAAATCCGCGGAATTATCTAATTCTTTAAAGTAGAACACCGGTTTCGCAGGACGATATTCCATATAGTTTCTAATCTTTCAAAAAAAAAGAGTAAAACGAAAGGTCTTTGCGACCTTTTCGTTTTACTCTCCGATTGATAAATCATTTACTGAATTAGTTGTGTTGATTTCACTTTGTGCGTTTTGCCCGAAATCATCTAGATTAAGTTTTAGTTGACGTTTAACTTCTTCTAATGATTCATCTTTTGGAATATAGTAATAGATACCTTTGCGCATATCATCATGCCCTTCGAGTTGTAATTGTTCGATTGGGGATGATTTTATTTTTTGATACATTTTGATCAAGCTAAAGTATTCAGATGAAGGAATGTTTGTTTTCACGTTGTTTCCGACGTCTTTAATCATATCATCGATTTTTGTAATATTACTTAAGCTTGTTCCCTTATTAATAATTTCTTGGATGACCTTTCTTTGTCGTTCGTTACGTCCTAAATCTCCTTGAGGATCTTTTTTACGCATACGAACATAAGCAAGTGCTTCATTACCATTTAAGAACATTGGTCCTTTTGTATACGTCATCCACTTTAGACTACCAGTAAGCTGTGCTTTAAACGTAAATGGAACATCTACGTCTATCCCTCCAACAGTGTTGACAATATCTTCAAAGCCTTGGAAATCAGTTGAAACATAATAATCAATCGGAATATCTAAAAGCTTTTCAATGGTATTAATCGTGTAGTTTATTCCACCGAATGCATAAGCATGATTGATTTTATCCTCGTATCTTAAATCGGGTATATACACTCTGGTGTCACGCGGTATACTTACCATCGATATTTTTTCTGTTTTTGGATTAACAGTAGCTACGATTAAAACATCTGAGCGACCATACTTTGCCTTTTCTTGATTGTCTATTCCTGCTATCAACATAGTAAAAGCAGAGTCTTCGGCTTTTGCACTATTAAACTTTTTAGTAGAATTATTATCTTTTTCACGTTCCAGTGGTTCATACATTTTTGTCATTGCATTTTTCGTTTGTAAAGACAAATTAGTGGCAAAAACAATAACACCTGAAAGCATGACCATTAGAACAATGAGTACTGTATATAAAATTTTTCTTTTCGTCTTGGATTTGCGTTTTGTACGACGCGAAGTAGCCATTTTAATTACCTACTTTACTTATAAAATATAATCTCACCAATTATACATAAATTTCACCCACATGTATATCGAAAAGACTATTACTATTTCGTAAGGTTATGCAATAAATCTTTCACAATGGAAGACCAACTAAATTCATTAATCGCTAAATTCCTTCCGTTCGCTTGCATTTCCTTTCGTACTTCTTCCGTCATCTCGACGAATTCATACATTGTATGTGCAATGGAGTCAATGTCTTCAGGTACCGCAACTAAACCAATTCCATTTTTTGAAATAATTTCAGCACTTTCGCCTTTTCCACAATAAAGGACAGGTACACCAGAAGATGCTGCTGGAAAAATCTTCGATGGTCTTGCTCCTTCAAATAATTTTAAATCGCGTAAAGGTACTATGCTGACATCAGTGACAGAAAACAATTTCGGCATTTCTTTTAAAGGAAGATGACCTAAAAACGATATATTCATAAGTCCAAGCTCTTCCGCCAATTCATGAAGCTTTTCTTCTTCTGGGCCAGCTCCTGCTATTAAGAAATGAGCTTGAGGCGCAATTTCTTGCATTTTTTTTGCTGCATATAAAATAAACTCTAAGCCTTGTGCATACCCTAGGTTTCCACCATAAGAAAAAACAAATTTATCTTGTAAACCGAATTTTTCTACGTATTCTTCGTTTTTCTCAGCCGGTTGGAAAAAGGTCGTATTTACCCCATTTGGCAATACAAAAACTTTATCCTCTGGTTGAGAATGATTGATAATATAGGATTTTATTCCCTCAGTTGCAGTTGCTATTTTCCATGAATGTTTATATAGGAAAGACTCCAAAATCTCCGCAAGCTTAATAAAAAACTTATTTTTTACAAGTCCAAGTTTTACTGCTGATTCTGGCCAGACATCCGCTACGTTAAAAACAAACTTCGCTCCTTTTAGCTTGGCACTTAATAAGCCAGTTAAACCCAAAAAGATAGGAGGCGAATTTACAATAATAACATCCACTTTTCCAGCTTTCATCAAACCGTAAAAAGAACTAAATGTAAAAGAAAAATAAGAAACTAGACGCTTCCAAAAAGTTCCCTTTTTCGAAGGGTAAATCCATGTTCGATGGACTGGAATTCCATCCCATTTTTCAAATTCATATTTTTTCCCTTTATATTCATCCGGAATAATACCATGTGGATGATGTGGAAACGCAGTCACAACTTGAATATCATGTCCTTGGGCTAATAGTTCTTTACTAACCTCATATACACGAATTTGTGGCGCTCCAGTTTCTGGTGGGAAATGTTGACATAAATATACAATACGCATAGCTATCACCGCTTTATTCTCTCAATTTATTCTTCAAATAAGCAAGTAACGGTTCTTTTAAATCATCCCGCTTTAATGCAAAATCAAAAGTGGCTTGTAAAAATCCAAATTTATCTCCAACGTCATATCGTTTTCCTTCGAATATGTAGGAGTAAATCGATTCTTTCATTAATAAAGAATCTATTGCATCCGTTAACTGTATCTCACCTT
Source organism: Psychrobacillus sp. NPDC058041 (assembly GCF_042885655.1). Lineage (NCBI taxonomy): Bacteria > Bacillati > Bacillota > Bacilli > Caryophanales > Bacillaceae > Psychrobacillus > Psychrobacillus sp. NPDC058041. The sequence continues at coordinate 29,266 of NZ_JBHVRO010000001.1, read as the reverse complement.
TTGAATCTGGTTGAACTTTTTCTAATTCATCAAAAATACCTGGTGTTAAAATATAGCGGCCGACAATTGCCTGGTTAGAAGGAGCATTTTGGATAGAAGGTTTTTCTACTAATTTTTTCACTGAAAACAAGTTGTTTTCCGCTTCGCTATAGTCTACAATTCCATATTTATGAACATCTTCGTTCGGAACTTCATTGACTCCTAAAATGCTACTTTGAACTTCTTCATATTTTTCAATCATTTGTTTCAATGCAGGAACTTCTGCATCAATAATGTCATCTGGAAGAAGGACTGCAAATGGTTCATTGCCAATAAACTTTTTCGTACATAGAATAGCATGTCCTAAACCAAGTGGTTCTTTTTGACGCATATAATGAATGTCCACCAGATTAGAAATATTTTCAACGGTTTCTAGTAGTTCTAGTTTACCTGTTTTTTTCAAAAGTAGTTCTAATTCAATTGATTTATCAAAATGATCTTCCATTGATTTTTTATTGCGTCCTGTCACAATAATAATATCTTCAATTCCGGAAGCTATTGCCTCTTCGATAATGTATTGTAAGTTTGGCTTATCTACAATTGGTAACATTTCTTTTGGCAAAGCTTTGGTTGCAGGAAGAAAACGTGTCCCAAACCCTGCTGCAGGAATTACCGCTTTTTTTATCATGTCCAATCACCTTTTCATTTATCAGACTGTCTAGCAACTTTTTTTCAGCAGCGCTGTATATAATCTGATTAATATTTTTTATACAATGAAAGCATATAATGGGCATTATCTATCCAGCTATAATGCTCTTTCACATGAGCAACTCCAGCTTTACCCATTGAAGCTCTTAAGTCACTATTTCTAGCTAACTTTTTAAAAGCAGCAGCTAGTTGCTCTGGACTATTTTTGTCAGTTACAATTCCAGTTACATCTTGCACGACTACCTCTGGCAAGCCTCCTACATTTGATACTACCACAGGAACACCACAGGCCATTGCTTCTACTGCTGCAACCCCAAAGCTTTCACTATCTTCAGTAGATGGTACAGCAAAAATGGACATTTTACGAATTACAGCTGGTACTTCCGTATTCGGTACTTTTCCTGTAAACGTTGTAACCTCTTCAATCCCCATATTTTTTGCAAGTTCTTCGTATTCTGCCCTTTGTGGTCCTTCTCCCGTAATGAGAAGCTCTGAATTTGGAAACTCTTTATGAAACAAAGCAAATCCTCTCACTAAATCGGCAATACCGTATTTATCCTCTAAAGCTTTTACGGTTCCAACAATAATTTTTTCATCTGCCTCTGCAATATTAGGTGATGGATAAAACTTTTCGATATCTACACCAAAAGGAGTTACTTCTATTGGACGATTTGTATATAGATTCGTTTCTTTTGCCATAACATGACTGGTAGAACAAATAGCAGTTGCTTTGTTTAAAGTAAATTCGATTAACTTTTTGTTAAGTCTGCTCTTTTTAGGAAAAACAAAAATATCTTTTCCCCATACCGAAACGAAATACTTTTTATAATTCACCATGGCTCCTAATAGGCCATAACTAGATACAAAATGAGAATGTAAAACATCTGGGTTCCATTCTTTTAACATCTTCTTTAAAGCTGGAGCAGCTGCTAAATAGGAAGCCTTACCTGGCAATATTTTAGGTAAAATTTCCGTTGGTATTTGATTTGCATTGACCTCAGAATAATGATCTTTAAATGTATACACTTTAACATCAATACCTTGGGATTGATAAAACAATGCCCATTTATGTGTGTGTATCGATTTACTTGGAGCTAATAATGCGATTTTCATTTTTTGCCTCCTATTAGCGCATGCGCCGCTTGTTCGGCACGTTCATTCCATGCATGCTTCTGTAAAAAAGATTGTTGAATATTGCTTTTAAATTCTGCAAAGTGCGGCTGAATCGACTGCATTCCTTGAACTAGACTTACAGCATCATCACCTGTTATAACACCATATGGTCCTGATTTTATAAAATCTTCTTGAGCAGAACAGTCTGTTGCAATAATAGGAAGTCCAGCTGTTAAGTATTCGACTAACTTAATCGGAACAGCGAAATCATTATATACCGACCTTTTTCTTGGAATAAATGCAAAATCTACTTCTTCATACACTTGTTGAAGTTCTGCTCCACTAACATGCTTTAAACTAATATACGATTTATTTAGTTTTTCCTTATCCATATTGCTCAACTGTGTATATTCATCTTCTCGGCATACAATGACTAATTCTCCTAATACATTGTCTTTGTTTAACAACTCATATGCGTCTACTAATGTTGGAAGCCCGTAGTCATCGTTATTAATACCACCAACATAGATACCTTTGAAAGGTTGTTGAATATCATTACTATTCGTAAATATCTCCGCAAAACGTCCTCCTGGAGGAAGTGCCATTTTAGCTGTGTTTATATTTACATATTTCCCCATTGCATCGCTTGGTAAAAATACGGTATGCATATATTTTCCGTAAAACTTTTCTTCCATTTTATAAATAGTTTGCATGACAAACTTTTTCAATCCTTTTAATGAATACAACTCATCAAACTTCCAATATACATCTCGGTAAAATACCCCTACCGGCACATGATGTTTCTTTAAAGTTTGAAAAAAGTCTTTATCTATTTTCCAATCTTTCGGTATATGTCCTGGGTCAGTGAGCCATAGAGGAATTGTCTGATTTTCTGAGTAACAAAATAATGTATGCTTGTACTTTTTCTTTTCCACTACTTTGTTCCAAAGGATTCGTCTTTCCTTACTAGTTCCCGAAATGACAATTACCTCGAGTCCATGTTTTTTAGCATATACTTTAAACGCCTTTAGCATCTCTACTGGCCGTATAGCAGACCCACTTTTTGGATTGGAAGCTATTGTAAAAGGATAATAAATAATTATATTCTTCATGCCTTCACTCTTTTCTTCTTCACTTTACTCATAAGAAAGTTCCAAATTACCATATAGTACTGTTCTAATATAAATAAACCAGCTAACACAACGGTCATCATAACCCAAATAGGATTAAAGTAGAAATCAGCAACTCCACCGACAAGCGTTCTCGGAATATTAATCGTGAAATACACAAATAGCGCAATAACTACTGGTGTTTTTCGTAGACGGATCAGAAGCATATAAAGGAACTGAATTATAGTGGCAATGTAAACGATTGCTGCCATAACCCCCATATATCCAAACGAGGCAAAAGCTTCACCTAAGAAAATCGTATTTAATACCCCACCAGTACCTTTATCCACATTCCCTGGGAAAACATTTTCCATCACCATTCGAGCAGATCGTACTTGTTCGATGTCAAAAAAACCAATGATAAATGAAGGTAATCCCTTAGCCCCAAGTAATGGAATTGAATGTGAGAAAGTATCTAAGTGCAAGAAAAAAGGTGCAATTTGTGCTAATAATATTCTTCCTATTGGACCTGTATTATATGCTAAAAAGCTTTCGACTTGAGTCACACCTTGAATAGCAATATACATGATGACTAAAAGGCCAATACCACATACTAGATAACCACTTATTTTCTTCCAATTAAGCTTTAAGGTATTTGAGTAAACACTAGCTAGTATTAACATGATGAAATAAAAGAAAATGGGAGATTTCGCCAAATCATATGTAGAAATTAAAACAGACGATATAAATAATACAAAGAATAGAGCCTTCCAAAACAACTCTTTCGTTTTGGCAGCATAAATATACGCAATAATCGATAATATTGGGGTTAAAGCAAGTCCAAAAATATTTCGAATATAAACAGCAATTCCGCTAATTCCTCTCGATGCATCTATCCGCATTTTCGCTAGTTCTGATGTATTCCCTTTTAACAGTTCCAAAATTGGAAGGTTAGCGGTCTTCAGCAAAGTGTAGGCAACAGCCAAAACTGAAATACCCGCAAGAGCAAGAAATGCTAGCTTAAAAACGGTCTTATTCTTATCTACACTTGTACGAACAGGTTCATGTAGGTATCGTTCAAATTCTAATTGCGCATTAAAACCAAAGAGTCTTCCTACAACTAGTTGCGTAAGTGGGAATAAAATCATTAATATCGTCAATAAAACAAATCCAATGATTCGATATTCCTCATGGTCCATTCTTTTGATCATATAATAATCATCTATTCCTAAAGCAATCAATAATCCGCCAATATAACTGGAGATAAGGAATGAATAATAATATATTATAGAAATCATATTTGGCCTTACAAGAGAAAGGCTTCCAGAAACCTTTTTAAAAAGGTATGTGGAAGCCACCACAGTAAAGAGCCATATGCTAAAAATTAACAATGCTCACACCTACTTTATTTTCATCAATTACGTCTCGGACTATATGCGCCCAAAGGCTAACTTAATTCAGTAAGGGGTAGCCCCCCCTGCTCCTGCGCTAACTTGTTGCAAAAACATTTACTGAATTAATTTTCGTATTCTTTCAGTAAAGCTAATACTTTTTCAGCGGTTTTTCCATCTCCAAATACTGGAGTATACGAAGGTGAAACTTGCTTTTGTACTGCTTCAACAATTTTAGTTGTATCCGTTCCTGTTAAGATATTTGCATCCTCTATTAATGTTTCTACCCACTCAGTTTGATCGCGAACAGTTACACAAGGAACTTCTGCAAAGTAAGCTTCTTTTTGAACCCCACCAGAATCTGTAACAATTTTTTTGGCATTCATTTCTAATGAAAGCATATCTAAATAGCCAACAGGTTCGATTACTTGTAAATTAGGGATTTGATCCAATTGGAATCCATAGTCCTCTAATTTTTTCTTCGTACGTGGGTGAATTGGCCATACTTTTTTGTCAGCAATTTGACTAAATGCATCTAAAATTGACTTCATCCGATCAACATCATCCGTATTTTCTGCACGATGTATTGTGATTAATAAATAATCTTTTGATTGTAATTCTTCCCGTTCTAATATAGTAGATGTAGATTCAGCAAGTGTTTTATTGTACAAAACAGCATCATACATAACATCCCCAATATTATAAACGCCATCCTTAATATTTTCGTTCGTTAAGTTTTGAATAGCTGTTTCCGTTGGACAAAGAAGTAAACTTGACACATTATCTGTTAAAATGCGGTTTACCTCTTCTGGCATTCTCTTATTAAAACTTCTAAGACCAGCTTCAATATGTACAATTGGAACATGAAGTTTTGCTGCAGCAAGTGCACCTGCAAGTGTAGAATTAGTATCTCCGTAAACAAGAACAAAATTCGGAGACTCTTTTAAAATAATCTCTTCGATTTTAGCAAGCATTTCACCAGTTTGTTTACCGTGGTTTCCTGAACCAATTCCTAAGTTATAATCAGGCTTAGGAATGTTTAGCTCATCGAAAAAGATATCAGACATATTTGCATCATAATGTTGTCCTGTATGGATGATTAACTCAGTTATCTCTTGGCGTAAAACGCGTGAAACAGGTGCTGCTTTAATAAATTGTGGTCTTGCACCTAATATGGTAAGAACTTTCATTTTGTTATCTCCTTCATCAGTTGAATCATATCTTTTGTGATAAATGAATTGATATTATATGGGTGCTCATATTTTTGCCCGTCTTTTTTAAACGTTAGCGATTTTACATATTGCTTGTACGTTGGATAAATACCAAACCATTCCATTGGTTCATCAAAATATTTTCTGTAAAGATTTTTCTTACGATATATTTTGCGCAATAAAGGATAGAGTAATCCATATTTATTTTTCAATGAATTTTCTGGGCCTGGCTTTTGAGGTAATGGGAAAAATTCAGGATACATTTTATGCAAAGTATAGTCATATAAATACTTTTTATATTTTAAATCCGCCGGAACTTTGCTGAAGAAATAAATCAAACGGTCATCCCATAATGGCATAGACCAATCCTGATCAAAAAATTCATAGACTCGAACGGAATTAATAATAAATTTTGCTTGTCTTTCTTTCCAGTTCCATTCATCAATAATCGAAGTAACCAGCTCATTAGTATAATTTTTATAATCGGACACATCTTTAGTAAGAGTTTTACCTATATTACTACTTATATGATCTATTCCACCTTGTTTTTGCCATAATCTGAAATGCTTTGGAACAATAAAATCTACTATATCCTTTTCAGTAAATTCTTTATCAATAATAGCTTCATATGGTAAATGACTTCCCCCTAAGAAGTCTAGTGAATGTCCGGGGATAAAAACAGCATTCTGTAAAGATTCTTCTTCCACCAATAATTTAGTACTCGGGAAGTCTTGTAGATGCGCTGCAGATGTTCCATTACTTGCAAATAAAACATAATCTTTCCACAGTTTTGATTTATAAAGTTTTTCCCACATAGCTTTGTCATATGCGAAATACTTCCATTTCAATCCTAAACGACCGGCAATTTCTTTACTTATAGTAGCTTCCCCATTACCTGGTCTACCGTACGTAAAAGTAATAATAGAATCAGTGAGTCCTCTATCTTTTAATAATAAGGCAATGATTCGTGAATCATATCCTCCACTGAGGGGAAGGACAATTTTTCTGTCAGCCAATCTTACTACCAAGTCATCGAATACTGTATTTAAAATATGAGAAAGCTCCTCAGCAAAACTATCAATTGAGTCAGGTTCTTTTTCTACTACATAGGAATAATATTGATGCTTCGATGCTTGTTCTGTTAATCGAACTATAGAAGCCACTTCAAGTTGAGACCAATCTTGAAATAATGTTTTCTCACCAACTACAAAGCCTGTCAATAAAAGCTCTTCTTCTGCATCTTTTCGAATCGTCATAGTAGAATTAGGTTCAAGATGATCCTGTACAATCCAAGCATCTGATTCGTCTAACTTGTAAAACAATGGAATAGACCTTTTTTTGTCTGTAACTAATATTATCTCGTTGTTAGTTTGCAATATGAGCGCAAACTCGCCATTCCAACTTGCAAAATTCATGAAAGAAAGCACTTCACCATCAAATAGACTTGCTAAGTTTTCATGGGTGACATATTGATTTTCATAGTAAAAATAACCTCTAAAAAAACCTTCATAGCCCTCACCTTTAATAGGATAAAAATCTTTATGCCTAAGGTTAGTTATACATTTCTTCGCCATGTCTTATCACCATTACTTTCTTTTCACAAAATATTTATCCATTCGTATCACAAGAATTAGGATGATAAATCCTATCCATACCCCTGCAATTAACCAACTATTTAAGTCTTTTACTTGAATATATACAATACTTGCAGTTGCTACAATTAAGCATAAGATTGTCCAAGCCATTTTAAACCCTGAAAACGGAACATAATAAAGCTTTTGACTTTTACGGAACACTAAAAACAATGCAACACAGTAAGAAGTGACGTATGAAATTACAGCTCCCCATATTCCATACATTGGTATAAACAGTATGCTTAAGATAACGCAAACTATCGCAGCTATACCAAAAGCAATGGAAACATGCTTCGTTTGTTTGGAATAAAAGATTCCTGTTGAAACAATCATATAAAAGAAGTTTATAAATGTTGCAATAGCTATTGGTGCTACGTATGGATAAGCAATCTGATACGGTTCCGCCAATATTAAAATAATTAAAGGCATAATCGTAGCGAGTAGCAATACCCCAAAACTTCCTATTATTAAAATAGCAGCATATAAAGTCGCAAATAATTGTGGACTGGATTCTTTATCCTTTAAAGACATAGAGAACGGGCGCCATGCTAACTGGACACCGCTAGTTAACAAAGTAATAAAAGTTGCAAATTTTACAGCAGTGCCATATATTCCTGATTCTTCAAAAGAAGTGAACTCTTTTAGGAAAAAAACATTTGAGTTGATAATTAACCAAAATGCAAGTGACGCTGGTACAAGAGGAGTTGCATATATTAATATTTTCTTTAAAATTGTCCAATCAAATATAGGACGCAAATATGGCATTGAAGGTTTTATCAATACTAAAATAATCAATCCAACACTTATTAGACGGGCGATTAATACACCTTCCACTGATGTCCAAATATATATCAGGAAAACAATTGATAAAACTGCAAATAATAGCATTTTTGTTACTGTAGTAATAACGACTTTCTTTGTTTTAAATTCATAACGAAGTATTGTTAAAACTAAAGTAATAATTGTATCTAAAAATAAAGTGGCAAAAGCGATATAAAATAAATTACTATAACCCTCTGAGTCTAAAAGTAACTTCGATAACCAATCTCCACCAAGAAAAAAGACTAGAAACAAAATAACCACAATCATTAAACGGAATGTCATAACGGATCGAACATATTTTTCTCTTGTTTCTTTATCCTTATACTCAAAATAATAGTATGCTAATGCCGAATCAGTCCCAAAGATAACTAAAAAAGTCAGCATAGAAACAAGTCGATCAATATAATCTAACATACCGTATTCAGCAAGACCAGATAGATAATAAGTATAGAATGGAAACAAAACAAAAGCGATCAGTTTCGTTCCTACATTCATAAATGCGTAAAGGAGCGAATCCGCTCCTAAACGTTTTAGCTGAGAAAACACTTAGAGTAGTTCCTCCTCAGGTACATTTTTTAAGAATTTAGCTGGGAACCCTTTAATGACTGTTTTCTCTTCCGTATCTTTAGTAACGATTGCTCCGGCTGCTACAAAGGTTTCTTCCGCAATTGTAATACCAGGAAGAATAATAGAAGCACCACCAACTCGAGCTCCTCTTTTTACAATTGCACCCTTAATTTTATCGAAACGTGCTTCTGTTCTACCCATAAAGTTATCGTTTGTTGTTGTCACACATGGTGCGATAAATACTCGATCTTCTAATGTAGAGTGGGCTGTAATATAAGAGTTCGATTGAATTTTTGTTCTATCGCCAATAGTTACAAAGTTTTCTACTGTAACATTACGGCCAATAATAACAAATGATCCAACTTCCACGTCTTCTCGTACAGTTGCCAAATCAGCGATTAATGTACTTTCACCAATAATTGCTCCTCTATATATAATCGTATTCGCTCCAACCGTACATTCTCTTCCAAGTTTAAGCGGAGGAATTTCTTTTGTAATTTGCATCGTACTTGTTTTAGCAGGTTTAGGTTGTTTTCCAACAACTGCTCCATCATCTATTGTTGTACCATCACCGATAATTGAGCCGGCATGAATCGTTACACGATTACCTACACGAACATTGTTACCAATTTCCGCGCCTTCTTCAATGACTGAGAAATAACCAACAGTTGTATTTTCGCCAAGTTTAGCAGTTTCATGTATAAAGTTCATGTTCACAGCCCCCTTAAAGTTTGATATAACGATTTGGAGTTTCGATTCCTTTGAATGCATTACGCGTATCAAAAATTACTTTTGATTTTTTCGCGATATTTGCATAGTCAAATGAACTATGATCTGTTGCTAAGATAACAATATCAGCTTCTTCTAATAACTCATCTGTTAATGTAGTTGTCTCTAGAACCTCACCATTTACTCTGAATTTATCAACATGTGGATCGATTGATTTGAAATCAGCCCCTTGTTGAATAAGTAATTCAATTAATTTTAATGATGGAGATTCACGCATATCGTCGATGTCTTTTTTGTAAGCTACACCAAGTAAAAGAACTTTTGCATTACGAAGAGCTTTTCCTTCATCATTTAATATTTGCATTGAACGAGTAATAACATAATCCGGCATCGAGTTATTAATTTCACCAGCTAATTCGATTAATTTTGTATGGTAGTTATACTCTCTTGCTTTCCATGTTAAATAGAATGGATCGATTGGAATACAGTGCCCTCCAAGACCTGGTCCTGGATAGAACGCCATAAAGCCGTATGGTTTTGTTTTTGCTGCATCAATTACTTCCCAAACGTCAATTCCCATTTTTTCACAAAGGACTGCCATTTCGTTTGCAAGTGCAATATTAATATGACGGAACGTGTTTTCAAAAATCTTTTCCATTTCAGCAATCGCTGGGCTTGAAACTTTATGCACGTCACCATCTAGCACACTGCTGTATAGCGCAGCTGCCACATTCGTACATTTTTCTGTAATACCCCCAACTACTTTTGGAGTATTTTTTGTATTAAAGCTCTTATTACCTGGATCTATTCTTTCAGGAGAATATGCGATAAAAATGTCTTCTCCAACAATAAATCCTTTATCTTCTAAAGCTTTTCGAATAATTTCTTCTGTAGTACCTGGGTAAGTTGTTGACTCCAGAACAACTAAAGTTCCTTTTTTTGCATATTTAGCAATTTCATGAACAGAACTTTCTACATAAGAAGTATCTGGTTGTTGATAGATATCTAATGGAGTTGGAACACAGATTGCTACTGCATCCACTGCGCTTATAGAACCATAATCCGATGAAGCTCTTAAATGACCAGACTCTACCATATCTTTCAAATCGTTATCGACTACATCACCAATATAGTTAATTCCTTTGTTTACTTGTTCTACTTTAGATTCTTGTACGTCAAAACCTATAACAGTGTAACCAGCTTTTGCTTTTTCTACTGAAAGTGGTAAACCTACATAACCTAGTCCAACTACACCAATTACGGCAGTATGATTTTCGATTTTTGCTAATAGTTCTTCATAATATGTAGACATTATTGTCTCTCCTTTTATTGTCAATCAGATTGTATATCTTATTAATTGTCCAGAAGTGTTGCACTTTCTAATTACGAAAAAGTAATACGTCTGCCTGTTTCAGATGATTCGATAATTGCTTCGATTAAACGAACCGGGTTATAACCATCTAGACCACTCACTGCTGGCTCTCGATTTTCATTAATCGCAGCTACCATATCTTCAATAATACAGTCATGCCCCTTCTTACCCCAAGGATCATTCTGGATTTTTGCTTTCAGAGCTTCTACTTCCTCTTCTTTATATCCTTCAACATCCCATGTTTCAATGAATAAAGCATTTTTTCCGCTAATTTTCACACTAGCAGTTTCACCAAAGATAGAAAGAGATTCTTCTAAGTTTTGTGGGTAGATAGTTGTTGCAGCTTCTACAACACCAAGCGCACCACTTTCAAATTCGATTAGCCCAGTTGCAACATCTTCTGTTTCGATATCACGGAATCTTGTCGATACCATACCTTGAACAGATTTCACCGGACCCATAAACCAAAGAAGTAAGTCTAAATTATGTATCGCCTGGTTCATCAAAACGCCACCATCAAACTTCTTCGTCCCTCTCCATGGAGCTTGGTCGTAATATTCTTGACCTCTATTCCACCGGACTGTTGCATTCGCATGGCTTAATTTACCCATTTCTCCTGCATCCATCAATTTTCTAACTTCCATAATTGCTGGACGGTAACGATTCGGATGTACGATAGCAAGTTTTACGCCTTCTTCTTCTGCTACTTCCATCATTTCTTTTGCATCTGAAGAATTTAATGCCATAGGTTTTTCGGTAATTATATGTTTTTTATACTTCGCAACTATTTTTGTCAAATTAGCGTGAAGGCCAGATGGCACACAAATATTCACAACATCAATTTGAGGGTTGTCCTGAAGCATTTTTTCTAAGTCTGTATATTTTAAAACATTTTCATCATCTAATACTAATCTGTCAGGGTTGTTATCACAAATGGCAAATAGGTTTGCGCCTTCTGTATTGCGGATAGCAGCTATATGCTTATCTGCGATGAAACCCATACCTACTATTGCAAATTGTATCATGCTCTTTTACTCCCTCTAGCTTCTAAAATATATTTCCATAAAGATAACACAAACAGTGTTAATAAAATCCCAAAAATAAATCCAGCAATTGTACCTTCTAAGCCATATGATTTTGTTTTTACAACAGTTGATTCCTTAGCGAGTGCAGGTTGTTCGTATGCGATAATATCATTTCGTACACGCTGCGTTGTAGCCAATGAATTTGTTAATTCCGATTCAGCTTGTAGTATTAAACTAGATAAATTATTTGCATCTGTTAAGTTCACCGAATTTTCAAGTTGTTTTTTATAACTAGCAATCGCTTCTTCCAAATTTTTAGCTCTTAATTCTTGAGTAGCAGCATATTTTTCCGTACCTTCAATAACTTTATTATTTTGCGCCATTAGAGCACCTAATAATTGATCATTGAACTGATTAAGCTCTTTTGTTACTTCTTCTTTATTATTCCCATAAGTTTCTGTTTTAATATAACTCCTGGTTGGGACAAATACATCTGTTTTTCCTGTAAAATGATTTCCATACTTGGTCATTATATGTTCAGGATTTGTTAATGCCTCTATCTTTACAGATCCTGTGAAGATAGTGCTCTTTCCTACGTAGTCTCCGTCTTTAGGAATTAACATAGAACCTAAAAATCCTAGGATAGCCACAATTACTGGGATAATAAGAAACCAAACCTTTTTCTTCCAAAAAAATTCTAATGAATCATATAATCGATAACTCTTATTTTCTGTCATTACACTTCTCCTTCAATACAGGCAGGTAGAGGGAAACGTATACACGTCTCCCTCTACCCATTCACCGTTTCATTATTTTTTAGCAAAAAACTCAGCAATTTTCTCTACCACGAATTTTTGTTGTTCTTCTTTTAACTCTGGGAACATTGGTAAAGAAAGTGCTTCATTTGCAGCTTTTTCAGCTTTAGGGAAATCCCCTTTTTTGTAACCTAAGCTTTCAAAAACCGGTTGAAGATGCAATGGTAGTGGATAATAAATCATAGTAGAGACACCATTTTCATTTAAGTAAGCTTGTAATTCGTCTCGACGATCAGTCAATATTGTATATTGATGGAAAACGTGATAGAAACCTTTTACTTTTACAGGTGGTTGAACAAACTCAGACACTTTTTCATTTAATAAACTTGTGTAAAAGTCCGCATGTTTTCTACGTTGCTCACCCCACTTATCTAAATGAGGGAACTTAACATTTAATATTGCCGCTTGCATTTCATCTAAACGACTGTTGTAGCCAAGTACATGATGGTAGTATTTTGGTTTACTTCCGTGTACTCGAATTACTTTACTCTTTTCCGCAATATCGTCATTGTTAGTAATGACCATTCCAGCATCGCCATAAGCACCAAGGTTTTTAGTTGGGAAGAAACTATATGTTGCTGCATCTCCTAGTTCACCTACTGTAAACTCTCCTTGCTTAGCACCAATTGCTTGAGCTGCATCTTCAATAACAATTAAGTTATGTTTATCAGCAATTTTACGGATGCTAACCATATCCGCCATTTGTCCATATAAATGAACCGGAATAATTGCTTTCGTTTTATCTGTTATATGTTTTTCAATTTCGTTAGGATCTAGATTAAAAGACACGGGGTCAATATCCGCATAAACTGGTGTTGCACCAGCTCTTACAATTGCTCCACCTGTCGCAAAAAATGTAAATGGTGTTGTAATTACTTCATCTCCAGCACCAATTCCTGCTGCTTGTAGAGCAATATGAATTGCATCACTACCATTTCCACACCCGATACCATGAGAAACATGGCTATACTTAGCGATATCCGCTTCCAATTTTTTTACGTTATTTCCTAAAATAAATTGTGAACTACTCATCACACTATCTAGTGCTTCTAATACTTCACTTTTTAAATTTGCATATTGTTCGGATAAATCTAACATTGGTACTTTCATTTCGTTTACACCAACCATTCAATGAATTATTTAATTAATATTAATATGTGAAAAGCACAAATTCCCTATTAGGAATTCTTTTAGACTGAATGAAACGCTTCTCATCTGCCTAAAAGCTAGTTGCGCTTATACCCAACAACCTTACGAAAAACAGATATTATTGGTCGATACTCATCATTTACGAGACCTATTTTTTCTGCAACAATCTCAAATGCAATCAAAATGAAAACCACAATAAAAATTGCCCATCTTAATGTTAGAGTTTCAAATGTAATCGCAGAGATACTAAAAATTAAACCAAAACCATATATCACCAATACTGTATCCCGATGTGATAACCCTAGAGCAAGTAATCGGTGATGTAAATGCGACTTATCAGCCACAGATATTGGCTTTCTATTTACAAGTCTACGAATAATCGCAAACGAAGTATCAAATATAGGTACACCTAAAATCATTACAGGAACGACAAAGCTAAACAATGTCACACTTTTAAACAAACCTAATAACGACAATATGGCAATTGAATACCCTAGAAACATGGAACCTGTATCTCCCATGAAAATCTTTGCCGGATGAAAGTTATGAAACAAAAATCCAAGTGTACTACCTAATAATATTAAGGAAAGTGTTAAAATCAACATTTTGTCTCCAGAAAATGCTAGAAACGCAATACTTGCAAATACAATGGAAGAAATACCCGCTGATAATCCATCCAAACCATCAATTAAGTTAATCGCATTTGTTATTGCTAAAATCCATAGTAATGTGACTACATACGAAAATATTCCAAGATCAAACACACCTAGAAAGGGAATATTTAATACTTGAATCGTTAAACCGCTACCCATTACTGCACAAGCAGCAAGTATTTGACCAGCCAACTTTACTTTTGCAGAAATTTCATACTTATCATCTATTATTCCCAAGACAATGATAATCAATGCACCAACAATTATTCCATTAATTTTTGCTTCATATAATCCTGCTACAAAATAACCTACTGTAACTGCAATAAATATTGCTAGTCCACCTAATCTCGGCATCACATTTTGATGAACCTTACGCTCGGAAGGTTTATCTACAGCTCCTATTTTATGTGCCAGTTTAATAACTAGTGGTGTAACAGCTATTGCCGTTACCAGTGATATGATAAAAGCAAGAAGTAATTTTATATCCAAAAATATCATCCTTGTCTTTATATTTAATTTTAACTTTACTTAGTAGAAGTATCCCATTTCTAGCGGCGATATCTACCATTCAGTGGATGTCCAGTCAACAGCTGAAGAAAGTCAAAGTCTTCGACGATGTCACTTATTTTAAAAGCTTATGACAATAAAAATAAAAATCCTAGCCATTAAACCGTGACGTAATTGTTAAATTAGTATGATCCATAATTAATAGACGAGTGAGCAATTTAAAAGTTTCCTACAATTAATGATTATACTATAAAAATAGAGTTGTAACCAAGTTTAATATAAAGAAAGAAAAGACTGACTTTTCGCTTCATTATTAGCGAAAAACAGTCTTTTCTATACTTAATTTGATAAAGATTACTTTTGAAACTTTAACACTAAGTAAAGCGAATAAAAACATTGTTTACTCACTATTATAGAAATTACGTTTATTATGAGAAGTCTGGCCAGTTTACCTGATACTTGTCATCATTAATTTGTTCAAGTGTTCGATACTTAAAAGGTAATAATTCATCCATTTGTAATACTTCTAATGCTCTTTCCAGAGGTAATAATTGAAAACTCTCATCTTCCTCAATGATTAAATAAGCACCAACTACTTCGCCTTTTTCTTTTGTATTTATTCGCATGAAAGCAGGAAAATACAAATCGTTTTTGGATTGGATAATTGATGAAGCGAGTATTACATTAGTACCGTCTGCAACTATATTGCCTTGATCAATTTTATCAAAAACTTTTAGTGCCCAAGCTTGGCGTTTATAATAACCAATCACTTTAGGGGCTTGGTCTTCAACAAAAGAACTAGATGAATGAATATTCCTGTTACTTTTATCTTTTGAAGTCATGTACTTCCCTCCATAGTTTGCAAAAAAATCCATACTAATTACATTATCACACTTCAAAAATTACCGCAATAACTAGATCTTTTTACTTACTATTAATCTTTATAAATAGCTTGGATATCATCAATAATTATTTCACCATTCGATTTATTGCTATTTTCAGTTTGCATATATCGAATTGGTAAATCCATTTTAAGTGGATAAGATAAGCCTGTTGGAACACTTGCCTCTACAAATCTCCAGTCAGTCCAATTGACATTTTTGTCTAGATCCAACTGAACAACTTTACCAGATGCATCTACTAATTGCGCTCTCAACCAGTTTCCTTTCCCATCACCTTTTACCCACATACCTATTTTTTTAGGTGGAGTACTAATTGTTAAGTTAGTTTTTGCTTTTATATACGCTCCAGAAGTACCAGATGTATTCGTAAAATCATAAACTAGTTTTATCGCTTTTGTTCCGTCACGATCATTCTTTGCTTCTTGGACTGAAACAGAATTTACTCGATCTCCAGTTGCTTCATAATTAAATATACCTTTATTAAAAGATTCTAATATAGTTGGAGCCACTTCACCGACAATAACCGGGATTGTAATAGATTTAGAACCATATTTTATTGAAATGGATCCTAATCCATCTTTATTTTGCGCAGTAAATTTACCATTCGCTTGAATTGCACCAACTGTAGAAGACCAACTAAATGCCGATGATTCTGTAAGAACAGCTTGTCCATTTTTCATTCCTTTTGCGGAAATTTGAATAGCCTGTCCTTTTTGTACTTGTAAGTAGCTTTCCGATGGGACAATACTGTCTAAAGTATTCGTTACTACTACTTTAATATTCGTTGTTTTCCCATCGAATGTTACAACTCCCCCGTAAATACCCGGACTTGCTGAAACAATTTGCTTACCTCCACTTGCCGTTAAAGCAGGTGAAGTTACTTTTCCGTTTCCTGACAATTGTACAGGATTCATATATTGATCGATACCTTTAACAGGAACGGACAAGTCCGCATAAGTAGCACCTTGGAATACTTCAATAACGTCTGATGTTGGTGCAATTGTATGCAAAGCACCTGTTTTATATTTACTAATGAATAATAAAGAGTTTGAAACGGATCGTTCATATCCGTCCGAAGGATTATTTATAACAGTTACTTTATTATCGCCTAGCTCTCTTGTAACAACAGTAGAAGATCCACCACCATCAAATGTCATTGCATAATTTGCCCCTAAATCTTTCATGAGTTTAGCGGTGTTTTGCAAACTCAAACCTTTACTATCATTTGATCTCCCATCGATAACCGCCGTAAAAATACTTCCATCTTTTCGGATACCTATAGCCGTACGTGGAGCAACACCTGCAACTTGGATCGTTTGAAGCGTTCCGTTTTTCACTAAATGATATCTTCCACTTACAGATTCTTGTACATCATTCCATTCAACAGGAGTAAAGGTTGTACTAATTTCAATTCTGTCTCCAACTTGAATAGTTTGCAAGAACTGACTAGCAAAGTTATGCCCAGATAAGATAATTTCATCTCTATTTAGAGTAGCATTACCTACACCCGTGACATTTTCAAGAACAGTTCCAGTCAATACTTCTTTACCATTTAATTTACCAGAATCTACTTTTATTCTTACTTCTGTACCGAGTTGGTTCGTATTAGTAGTTGCGGCAAAATCTCTCGTGTAAACCACTAATTGGTTTGCCAATCTTTTTCTATTGACAGAATTAATAGCATACAATTGTTGACCATTTACACTTACATTCATCGACACTTGAGGAGCGCCAATAATTGCTTTACCGTCTGACTTGATACCTAATACAGCTAATTCATTAATTGCAGTTTGTGGTGTGGACACAATGGAACCATTCATCATCATTAAATCAATTGGTTGTCCCTGACTATCAAAGTAATCTGCATTAACACCGGCAACAACATGATAAGAATCATTTTGTTCCACACTGTTCGCTTGGGATGATGTAGTTTCCAGTCCAATTAATTGATCTTTAGCAAGTTCTGTTTTTAGTTCAATATTAGTAGTTTTGTTATCATAATCTATAACAAATACATTTTGTTTTCCAATTTCACCATCAATATCAAAATACTTTTTCCGAATTCCCGGCGCTATTTGGGTAATAGATTGACTCAAAACCTTACCACCAGTTATGTTAGGTGTAGCTTCAGTCGGAAATAATTGAGATGGATTACTTGTTCCCGGAGTCGTAGTTCCTGTTGCTTTTGCTAACTCTTGTAATTTCGCTTTGGATGGTGTTTTGTAGTCTACATATCCGGTAATTTTAGTAATATACATATTACCGCCAAGTCCGTATTGACCACCATATAAATTATCATAGCGATATACTCGGTATTGCTCCCCTACTTTTAAAACTCTCTCAAAAACTAATCCGTTCGATGTACGTTTCCATAAATTAATTGGTTTTAATACTTTTATTTTACCTACTTGACCAGGAACCATTAAAATACCGTCCCAATAAACGTTAGTTGTTTGTGCCTCCGCTTGATTCGGTTGGAATAGTGCACCCGTGGCAATTGCAAAAATAACTAAAAAGTAAAGCAGTTTTTGTTTCATTAAATTAAGATTCTCCTTTTTTAAAAGAAATGTGCAAGTGTCCTTTAAGTGCATCTTATTTCTAGTATTTCCTGAGTGTTTTGGACAAAACATCTGCTACAATAACCGTTAGAGTTATGAATCGTGAAGTGATAACTTCACTTCACGATTCATTATTTTCGGTAATCTTGTGGCAGATGTTTGTCCGTCGTCATCTTGATTTATTTGAAATTCAGGTTGTTTTTGGTTTGGATAAAGCTTCCACTTATTGGTAAACGAAAGAAAGAACCAGTCCATTATTTTGCAGAAGCATATTGTCTTTCATTTTTGGATTGTTGATCGGAGCGGAAGGCGGTGACTCATAAGGGATTTACAAGTAAGTCAAGCCCTTGGACAGAGAACAGAGACTTGATACTCACCTCCTTGAAAGCATCCGACTTCACCTAAAATCATCAACCTGTTCATGACATAAGCTTTCTGCTTATTCTTTAAGAAATGCGCAAGCAACTATTCCTACCCCATCAAACATTGCCCAAAAACATTGCTCTGCTTATGCACTAAGAGTAAGATTTTCGTAGTTTAATGAATTCTTCTGAATTCACACTTCAGTTATTGCTGTTTCTTACGATTTTTTTCAATTGTGTATTTCCATAAATTACTTCCACCATCATAATAGTAAAGATCTCCATTAATATCTTTGGTAAGTCCATATACACCTTTATTTTTTAACCACTCTACAGTTAAGTTATCTTTAGTTACTCTGAAGAGTTTCCCTTCTACACTTCCGTAAATATACCCATCGTCACTCTCTACAATTTGCGCATTACGGAATCTACCTGAGATTAATGGCAATAGCTCAACGAATTTGACTTCTGTTTCTCTATCTGTATACACAAATAGCTTTCCATCTGCCATACCCCATACTTTTTTATTATTATCTACTATTAAACTAGTAATCATACTTGAGTCGAAAGGTAAATTAATGTAGATTTTATCCTCTGGATTTCTTCTATTAAAGTAGAATAATCTTGCACCTCTTGGATTGACTTGCTGATTCGCATGAATAGATGTTCCACCGAATACTTCAGATCCTCTGCTTACTAATGAAACAATGCTTTGGCTATATATATAATCCTCATATACTTCGACTTCTTTTGTAAAAGTATCATAAAATGCTAAATCTCCACCACCAACACTAGCATCTGGTAAAGTTCCAAAAATGATTTCTTTCCCATCGTTAAAAGGTGTGACAGCAGTTGTTCTTTCTTGACCATATTGACTCATTCTAATAATTTCTTTTGGATTTTCAGTGTTCCATGGTAGTGAGCGGTCATAAACTAACAATCTAGCAAGTGGATACGCTCCAATATACAGTTTGTTATTAATGTCAAACATCGTTTCAATTTGACTGACGTTTCGATATAACTCTTTATTTCCTGTTGCAACATCAAGTATGCCAAGTCCTCCTGACATGTATCCATTCGCAAAGATTTTTGTACCATCTGAGCTAGAGGCTAAAGTATAAAGTTCTACTGGTTGCTCCGGCAAATCAAATTGAAGATAATTTATTTCTTCCGTTTGTGGATTGTACTCAAACAATTGACCTAAATTATCTACCATTCCAGACAATATCCATTCCTTAGATGAGTTTTCGTAAGATTCATCAAAAACTAGTTTTTGAGGTGTTGTAGATTTCTTGGATGAAATATTTTTATCATATGGAGTAACAAGTGGAATATTTTCTTTAACCCCTTCATTGTGAGTTGGTGATTCTTCAACAGTCTTTGAATCTCTCATAATAAAGTCTAAGTTAACAGCTTCTGTTCCTTTTGGTAAAAATAAGTCAAGTTCAGTATGCTTTTTTGTGTCAAAATCATATTTTATTAATTGTTGCGCTTTTGTATAATAGATAGACTTTCCATCAGGTGACAATGTTGAAACAGTTTTAGAATTTAAGTCAAACTCGTCTTCAATTTTAAGTGTTTTTCTATCGAAAATTACGGCTTTATTAGATGGATGCAGCCTCGCAACTATATACTTATCTGTTAGAATTAGATCTTGTGCATATTTTTCAGACATATACTTCGCTGGCAGGAAAGAAGTAAAATTTTTAGATTTAGGTTTCTTTACTAGCAAATCCATTGGAGATCCAATAGAAACAAAGATTTCATCTGTTTTTTCATCGGCTGCTATAGCTTTTACAAATTCTCTTCTTTTGCGAATTTGACCAAACTCTTCAATTTCTTTTGTTTGTATGTCATATGTCGCAAGTGATCCCCCATAAGCAGAACCAGCATAAATTTTATTTCCTTCAACAATTAAATCTTGAATAGACGTATCACTCTTGTTTGAAAAAATCGCCCCATGTTTTTCGAAATCCTGGGTATTTGGATCGTAACTATAAAGTACGCTTGATACAGATCCGCCGATCCAGAGCTTTCCGTTCTTATCTACATCTAATCCCCAAGCACTTTTAGAATCTTCTAATGTAAAACTATGTACAATTTCTTTAGTTTGATAATCTACAACTACTAAAGCTGATGGAGAGCCGTGCATGATGTAATAAATAAAGTATTCTCCCTTGTTATTAGCAGCAATCTTTGATGAAATAGCAGAAGATTTATAAACCATTGGTCCTAAGTTTTCATGACCTTCTAATTCCACTTCTTCAGTTGGAACCTCTTCTATAACATCTTCCAACCATTCTTCGACATTACCTTCAACCTCTAGCACTTCTTCCGTATTTCCACTACCGATATTTAGGTTTAAATTTTCTTCTGCATTCGCAGTACTTCCTATGGGTGTTGCTAACATTGCAGCAATCATAGGAATATAAATTTTCTTCAAAATAAAACCCCCTTATTATTTATACTAATATTAACATCAATTGGTAACTTTTGAAACTTTTTTTGTAATATATTTGAAATACTAGAAATAAAACTTGAAAATGCTTGCTAGATTATTTCATGTTATAATAGAATATGGAATTTAAAAGTAGGGAGAATGAACATGCTACATTCTATTAAGAAAATGATTTCTGGAGAAGTAATCGAACTAAAACAGCTTAAAAAAATTGTTTCTAAAATAAATACATTAGAAGATTCATTTACAAATAAAAAAGATGAAGAGTTAAAAGCTTACTCAGAAAGTTTCCGTGAACAGTTAAATAATGGAGTTTCTCCAGAGGAATTAATTGTGGAAGCATTTGCAGTCGTAAGAGAAGCTTCAAAACGTGTGCTTGGTAAACGTCATTATGACTCGCAGTTAATGGGCGGTGCTGTCTTAACACAATCTCAGATTGCTCAAATGCAAACAGGCGAAGGAAAAACATTAGTAGCTACTCTTCCCGCATATGTAATGGCTTTGTATGGAAAAGGGATGCATATTATTACAGCGAATGAATATTTGGCTAGTAGAGATTTCGATGAGATGAAACCTCTTTTTGAATACTTAGGATTAACTGTAGGTTTAAATATTTCTGGAATTGAACGAGATGAAAAACAAGCAGCATATAATTGCGATATTACTTATGGAACTGGAACTGAATTTGGTTTTGACTACTTAAGAGATCACATGGTGCAAAGTGAAGGTGAACTTGTTCAGCGTCCTCTTTTTTATGCTTTAATCGATGAGGTTGATAGTATATTAATAGATGAAGCAAGAACTCCTTTGATTATTGCAGGTAAATCTAATGCAAGTTTAAATCTATTTCCAATTATGCATCTTGTAATTGACTCTTTTAAAGATAACGAAGACTATAATTATTATCCTGAAACGAAACAAATTGTATTGTTGGATAATGGGGCAGACCGCCTAGAATCAGCCTTTGGGATTGACAACGTATATGATAGTGAGCACCGTGAGTTTATGCATATCGCTATGCAAACACTTCGAGCTAAAGTCATAATGCGTAAAGATGTGGATTATATTGTAAAAGAAGATATGATTATGATTGTTGATCCATACACAGGACGTATAATGGAAGGTCGCACATTTAGTGATGGACTACACCAAGCAATAGAAGCAAAAGAAAAAGTTACAATTAAAGAAGAAAATAATACACAAGCTTCTGTGATGATTCAGCATTATTTTAGACTTTATAAACAAGTCTCCGGCATGACAGGTAGTGCCGTACCTTCTCGTGAAGAGTTTTGGGAGACTTATAATCTAAGAGTAACTGAGATTCCAACGAATAAACCAAACAAACGAGTGGACTTGGAAACTCTTGTTTATTTAACAGCTGAAGATAAAATGAAAAAGATTGTGGAAGAAACACAAAAATACCATGAAATTGGTCGCCCAGTATTGATTGGTACTACTTCCATTGAGCAATCTGAAAAATATTCTGCAACCTTAAAAGAACTTGGAATTGAACATTCTATACTAAATGCAAAGACAGTAGAAGACGAAGCAGAATTAATTTCGAATGCGGGACAACTGAATAAAATTATGCTTGCTACTAACATGGCAGGACGAGGAACGGACATCATATTAGGTGAAAGCGTTGCAGAGTTAGGCGGGCTACATATTATTGGTACTGAACTCCATAGCAGCGCTCGTATTGATATGCAGCTCCGCGGTCGTGGTGGTCGTCAAGGAGACCCAGGTAGCACACAATTTATCGTTTCACTAGAAGATGAACTTTTTTATTACTATGATGAAGACGAATTCGCTAAATATAAAGACAAAGTGAAAACAGATGGGTTAGGTTTAATCCTTTCTCCTAATCCAACGAAATTTGTTTACAATGTACAAAATGTTATTGAAGGCATGCACTTCTCTAGCCGTTCTCATCTTTTAAAACTGGACGATATCAACAACGACCAACAAAAAGTAATGTATAATTATCGAGAGAAAGCATTAGACCTTGAAAATATGCAAGCACTCATCATTGATGCCATGCATGAACGTCATAGCGCTCTTGTAGAGGAACTTTCCGAGTTAAATTTAGACAATGTGAACCAATCCTCTAGCTTTAATGAAATAATTGACGAGGTTAAAATTATCTCTTTACTAACTTCTAACGATGAAAATAGATATGATTCACTCGATAAAGAGAGCAAAGAACAACTAAAAAAAGCATTGGATAAAGTCTATAAAGAAGCTATAGAAATTTCAAGTAACGCTAGTACAGAAGATGAAATCTGGAGTAATATTCAAACCATTTATATGGAAGTATTGGACAGACTATGGATAACTCATTTAGGTAATCTCCATCATTTAAGAGAAGGCATTAGCATACGAGGATATGGGCAAGAAGATCCATACCGACTATATTCTTTTGATGCACTTCATTTATTCAACGAAATGCTTCACACTTTCTTTAGAGATATCATCCGATACTATTTACAACTGAATGCAACTAAAATAGAGGAATAAAGAAGGTCAGTACAAAGGATAATATCCAATGTACTGACCTTTTTCATCTAGTTTGTTAACAGGTCAAGTAATAACAAGTCTCCTACTTTTAACTAAAACTTAATATTATATCTCCATACATCCCCACCAGATGTAAAATAAATATTACCGTCTCCTCCTAATGCAACCCCATTTGCTTGTTGGTTTCCACTAAGCATTTCAATTTTATAAGAGGTTGAGTGAATACGAAATAATTTATTTTCTATCGTTCCGTACATGAAACCATCTTTTCCATCTATTATAGTTCCATTTCTAATTTGCCCACTTGTTCGACTTACCACCGGAATAGATTTTGTTATTTTTGTGTTTGGATTGTACATAAAAACTGTCCCATCTGCTATTCCCCAAATAGTAGAAGAAGGACCATTGGCGATTGCAGAGATAAGTCTCGGTTTTGCAATTGGAGATGGTAACTCTTCTGGTTTTGCATTAATATCTTTAGCCGGAATTCTAAAGAATTTCGCTGTACCAATGCCTTCAGCATTACTATTTGCAAATGTAGAAGTTCCTCCATAAAAATAGCCATTAAAATATGTTAATGAAACAACACTTTGATTTTGGAAAAGTACTTTTCGATGAGATACTTTTTTTGTACTCAAATTATAATAGCTGAGACTTCCAGATATAGTTCCTTGACTTGGATGCGATCCTACCGCAATTATTTTTTCTTTTGGAGCAATAGCTAAGGAAATTGGTCTTTTTTGACCCATTTGTGCCACTGAAAAAATAGAGGTACCGTAGGGATTAGTTTCAGGATGATAATACATTACTTCCGCAGTTGGATAAACACCAAAATACATTCCTCCATTGTAAGGGACCATTCCCTCTACTTGTCCAATTCCCGCAATTTGTATTTTCTTTTTATCAATTGGATTATAAATAGATACTTGTCCAGAAACATAGCCACTTGTAAATATTTTTCCATTATTATCAACACCAATTGTATGAATTGGAACACTTTGTTCCGGCAATTTTAATTTCTCAATTTCAACATTCTTATTAGAGATATTATATAAAAGATGTGTGCCTGTATTTCCTAATAAACCAGTTAGCATAGTTTCACCAGAAGGTAATTTAACAAAATCTAATGATACCGCTTCTGTTCCTGCTAAATTAATCTTCATATCTTCTACAATTCTCGTTTTTGTATTAAATCGATACAAACTAGTGGAAGATTTCTGCATATATGAATAGTAGACATTTCCATCCATTGGAGAGGCAGATGAAACTCCACGAGATCCTCCAGGAAGTTCTTTAATCATCTTATTCGTGTTAGCATCGAATACTAATATTTTCTTACTTGGACTAACTTTTGCAAATATTAAGCCCTGTACATAATC
Source organism: Psychrobacillus sp. NPDC058041 (assembly GCF_042885655.1). Classification (NCBI taxonomy): domain Bacteria; kingdom Bacillati; phylum Bacillota; class Bacilli; order Caryophanales; family Bacillaceae; genus Psychrobacillus; species Psychrobacillus sp. NPDC058041. The sequence goes on along the minus strand of NZ_JBHVRO010000001.1, from coordinate 4,306 downwards.
TAAATCATATACATCGCTTTCATTTTTATAAGCAGCAGGTAAGATTTCAACTTTTTTATTTGTTTTTAAATCCCAAACGATTAGAGATGCTTTGGAACCAGATCCAACAAATAATCGATTGCTCCCTGTTTGAAAGGCTAGACTTCGTGCATTCTTTTGATCACCAGTTACTGTTCCCAGTGTTGTAAATTTCCCATTTTGATATTTAAATACTTTTCCATTTGGTGCTGTACTACCATAGATAGCATCACCCACAACTTCTAAATCTAATATAGATGTATGACTGTTATCTGGTGTACCATGATTCGTAAGTTTCTTAGTAGTTGGATTATAACTATATAAAGCAGCTGTAGGGGTTCCTCCTATCCAGGCCAGTCCATTTTTATCCGTTGTGATAGCCCAAGCAGCAGTTGAATTTGGTAATTTCACTTCATCCATTAATTCTTTTTCGGGCAACTTATATACAGCTAGAACTGCAGGCTCACCTTGAAGAATTACGTATTGATAGGGTACCCCATTGGCACTCGTGGCAGCTCCACTCATCGCAATAGTTCTAACAAAAGAAGGACCAATCTTTTCAATTATTCCCTTACTATTAGTTACCGCTGACACTTGAGAAACAATAAATAAATTAATAAACAAAATTGATAATACAAAACTAAATATCTTTTTCATAAAAAAACTCATTCCTCCATATACAATCTACCACCCTTATATACTTCGGCAAAATTCTTCAAAATTATATTCATGTTTTGTTTTTAAGGTTTAATTTCACTAGATTAAAAGCATACTAAAGTGGAAACGTATTAATAATTTAATCCTTTTTTTCATATTTTTAATAACAAAACAACAAAATATAGTCATTATTGCTAAATAGAAACGAGGTTCCTTATGTCAAAGAAAGTAATTTGGATTACGCTTATTTCATGTTTTTTAATAGGTGGAGTTGTATTTGCAGCTACTTTATATAATGATGTTTCTACTACAATCCAAACAATACAAGAACCAGAAATTCGTAAGATTTCCGAATTAAGAACTACCGAAGTTGAACTAGAAAAAAAAGAACCTTTTTCTCTTCTTATACTTGGTGTCGACGAACGTGAAAATGATAAGGGACGATCTGATACAATTATTGTTCTAACAGTTAACCCATCAAATGATTCAACGAAAATGGTCAGTATACCAAGGGATACCTATACAGAAATTATCGGTAAAGATAAGTTAGATAAAGTTAATCACGCCTATGCATTTGGTGGCATTGATATGGCCTTAAATACTGTGGAGAATCTACTAAACATTCCTATTGACTACATTCTTCAAATAAATATGGAAAGTTTCTTGGAGATTGTAAATATCGTTGGAGGGGTTACAATCGAAAATGCAAAAGCTTTTGAGGTTAATGGATATACTTTTTCTAATGGAACAATCCATTTAAACGGGGAGCAGGCATTAGATTATGTTCGAATGCGAAAGGACGATCCACTTGGAGATTTTGGAAGACAGGCGAGGCAGAAACAAGTTCTCCAAGCCGTTTTAAAGGAAGGTGCATCTATTAATAGCTTATGGAAATACAAAGATTTCTTATCAACCATCCAGCAAAATATCCGAACAAATATGACATTTGAACAGATGATAGACATACAAAGAGGCTATAAAAATACAATAACTAAAATCGAACCGATAGCATTCGAAAAAGGCGAAGGAAAGAGAATCGATGGTATTTGGTATTATATAGTAGATAAAGAGGAGTTGGCTAACATCACCTCGGAATTAAGGCAGCATTTGGAATTGGAATCAGGTGGAGACTTTTTGCACTCGCAATGAACCCAAACTGTAGATAAACTCGACAACAATTGAGTTTGCCTACAGTCATTTTTTTAAAACGGAAAGACACTCTCTTTCCATGGTCGAACCATCAAGACTATTTGGCCAACAGGATTTTTGGTTATGAGCGTCTCCTCTGAACGAGGCCCACTTAGCCTTCCTATATGAGCTCTTTGCATTGGCAATGAGCCATCCTTATGAAGGACAAGACAAATCACGCTCTCCAGTCATCTTTGGATAAACTTTTCTAACCGATCTAATCCTTCTTCAAGTACTTCCATGGAGTAGGCATAGGATATTCGAATATATCCTTCCCCATAATGTGTAAATGTACTCCCTGGAACAACTGCTACTCCCCCTTCGTGTAATAGCTTCGTAGCAAAATCAAAGGAATTCATGTTGAATCTTTTAATAGAAGGAAAAATATAAAACGCACCATTTGGCTTTTCAACAGGCAGTCCCATTGTAGTTAATCGCTTGAATACATAGTCACGCCTTTTTATATATTCCACATTCATCTCGCTTGGTGTATCTTTTGAATTCCTTAACGCTTCAATCGCTGCATATTGACCAGGTACAGAAGCACAAATGGTATTAAATGCATGTACTTTAACAACTTGCTCCATGACTTCTGAAGGTCCCATTAAAAATCCAATGCGCCATCCAGTCATCGAATGTGATTTAGATAAGCCATGTATAAAAAATAATTTATTTCTTAATTCTGGATAAGCTGCAAATGAAACATGATTCCCAGAAAAAGTGTTTTCACTATAGATTTCATCCGTTAAAATATATACATCTTTGTCTTTTAAAACGCTTACGAGTTCATCTACAGTTTCTTTCGTCAAAACGACACCTGTTGGATTAGAAGGATAATTAAAGAAAACCGCCTTTGTTTTTTCAGTAATCAGCTCTGCCAATTTTTCAGCAGATGGTTGAAAATTTGTTTCTGTCGTATCTAAATAAACAATCTTTGCACCGCAAAAATGAATGATTGGTTCATATCCTGAATAGCAAGGAGCAGGTAATATGACCTCGTCCCCTTCTTCTAATATTGTCCGAAAGACTGTATCAATTGCCTCACTTGCCCCATTTGTAATAACGATTTCATTTTGCGGGTCATATGAAAAATCATATTTATTCGTAAAAAAGGTGTTCACTGCTTCTCTTAGTTCAAGAATTCCAGCATTGTGTGAATACCCAGTTAAGTTTTGTTCTACTGCTTGTATGCCAGCATTTTTCACTGCTTGAGGCGTCGGAAAATCCGGCTGTCCAATTGTTAAATTAATCGCATTCGGAAAATGAACTAACTGATTAGAAAACTGACGTATACCTGGTACCTTTAACACTTTAGCACGTGGATTCAAATCTAGAGACATTTCAAGCCATCCTTCTTCCTCTATAAAAATATTATACTTTCAATGGATAATATACTGCTTACGCTTATCATATATAACAGGAATTAGCTTGTAAATGAGAATTATTAGAATAATAAAAAAATAAGCACAAAAAAATGGCTATACAACAAAGTTAAATGTTGTATAGCCATTTTTTTATTGTTACATCTGATCAGTTTCAACACTTACTTGCCATTCAATACCAAATCTATCTTTTAAATTGCCATAACATTTACTAAAAAACGTTTCTTGAAGCTCAGCCCCTACTTTACCGCCTACTTTAAGCGCTTCAAAAACAGATCTAATTTCATTTTCATCTGCACTAACGAATGCTAAGCTAACATTATTACCTTCAATAAAAGGAGATCCCGGAAAAACATCTGAAAACATTATGTTGCTTCCACCTATGTTAAGTCGAGTGTGCATTACTAAATCTTTTGCTTCCTCTGGTAATACGTAATCTGGACTTGGAGGCGCTTCACCGAAAGTCATAATTTGTGGTTTTTCGGTCTTAAAAACCTCTGCATAAAACTCTGCAGCATCGCGACAATTCCCATTAAAATTTAGATATACATTAACTGCCATTTGGAACACTCCTCTTTTTTCACATTATTCATTCAATAATGAATGTCAACAATATTGTACCATTTAACACTCAAAACATAACTCATTTTTAGGCATTTCTGTTCAATTATTTTTAACCTAGTTACAATTAATGGCACTTCGATACCAAATTCTCGAAGTCGAGACCAATTTGGACCGAGCCACAACCAAGTTTCACAAAACCGAGACCAATTTCTCCAAACTCGCAACCAAATTCAGAAAACCAAGATCAATTTATTCTCCAACAAGGAAAACCGGCCAAAAAACGCCCGGTCCTATTAAGAAGAGTAACTTTGAAATTCTGTTGATTTCCGCTACGGCAAATTTGAAGGAGAAAATCCTAAAAAAGTAATTAATTTTAAAGGTGATTATTGATAGGTCCCCTTGTTTAGTGTTCATTGTTGCTTGGAGTGCAGGTGCTCGACTCCTGCGGGAATAGCAGATGTTTTTCTGCACCGAAAGCGAAGCGGCAGGTGCATGAG